>CAJXRW010000249.1 GCA_913060525.1 uncultured Gammaproteobacteria bacterium | reverse complement strand
ACGAGATTTCTGCCTGTCTCGTGGGCTCGGAGATGTGTATAAGAGACAGATCTAGGTAGTTTGGTGCGATCAATAAATTGATATGGAACAACCATCTCACCTGGTTTTAATTCAGGACGCAAACTTCTTACTGAAGATAACGCCAAAATAGACGTAGCACCATGTTTTTTAAGCGCATAAATATTGGCACGATTTTTTATATTGGATGGCAGAACATTTTCACCTGCACTTGTTCTAGGTAAAAATAAAAATGTTTTTCCATGAACCTTAATTTTTTGTAAGCCATTCGAACACAATCCAAAAGGTGTTTCTCTTGGCAAGGTTTCCAACACTTCGAACTCATCAAACTGCTCAAAACCACTACTACCAATTATTGCCCACATATTTATTCTCATTACAACACGTTGAATGATTATAAACTTAGCGGCATTCCTTGGTATTTACAAGATAAGAGAATATGAAATTCAGTCAAATAGTTTAGATAAAGCTGTTATTTATCTTCTACCATTGCTACATCAAACTTGAAATGACCCTCCTCGTCGATATCGATGGTAATACTCTCGATATCTTGTTCTTCACACATATTTTCAAGTATCACATTGGAAAGTTTTGGCATAATATTGCCTTTAAGGATATGATCCACATTTCTAGCACCTGTTTCATATTCTGTGCAACGGCTGGCAACTTGTTCCAAAACAGCTTGCGTAAATTTGAGGGCAACGCCATTATTATTATAAAGTTGTTTTGCAAGTTTGCTCAGCTTTAGCATAACAATTTCGCATAATGCTTGTTGAGATAGAATATAGTACGGAACAACCGTTGTACGCGCTAACAGGGCTGGTTTAAACCACTTACTTAACAATGGACGTATATGGGCAACAACATCATCTTGTGTCGCATCAGAATTTTCACGCGTTGCTTGAGTAATTTCATCGGTTGCCAAGTTACTGGTTAATATAATCACCGTATTACTAAAATCAATTTCTCGCCCTTCACCATCGGTCAAGCTACCTTTATCAAAAACTTGATAAAATAAATTCAATACATCTAGTGACGCTTTTTCAACCTCATCTAATAAAACCACTGTATAAGGTCGTTTACGCACTGCTTCTGTTAGCATACCACCTTCCCCAAAACCTACATAACCAGGAGGTGAGCCAATTAATCTACTAATAGTGTGTTTCTCTTGGAATTCACTCATGTTGATGGAAATCATACTATCTTCGCCACCAAACAACGTATCCGCTATCGTCAACGCTGTTTCAGTTTTACCAACACCACTTGGACCAACAAGTAAAAATATTCCCATCGGCTGCTCAGGCGCACTTAAGCCAGCTTTTGCTAGTTTCAAGTAAGTTGATATGCGTGAAACACCCAGATTTTGACCTTTGATACGCTTTTTTAAATTATTCTCTAGCATTAGAATACTACTTGCTTCATCTCGCAGCACTTTCCCAAGCGGAATTCCAGTCCAACTTGAAATCACTTTTGCCACACAGTCTGGATCCACTTCATATGAAATTAAGAATTCATCTCCTTGGACTTCTTTTAACTCTGCCTTTAAAGCCTCACGTTTTTCTATTAATTCATCATTAGACAAGTTTTCATATTCAGAAGCATAACTTGCAGCCTCTTCTTCAATGTCAGTATTTTCTGATTTAGTAGCATTTGCTGCGGCATCTTCCTCTGAGCTCTCAGATATTTGTACATCATCGTCAGGTATTTCAATATGTGGTTTCAATAATATCGACTGCACACCCAATAAACGCTCAACTAATTCTTTTTCTTTTTCCCATTTAGCCATTAATTCATTCTTAGAGGCATCAAGTTGAGTAATTTCATCTGCGATTTCTAGCAAACGCTCTTCGCTAATTACTGCGCCTCTTGTTTTATCCTCTTTCAATGCCTCTTGCTCACGCTTCAAAGCTGCAAGGTTCCTTTCGATGTGATTTACCCGACTCGGCTTAGAAGACAAGCTCACCTTAACTTTAGCGGCGCACGTATCTAATAAATCAACGGATTTATCAGGCTGATAACGACCAGTAATATAGCGTGAAGAAAGTTGCACAATCGCTTGAATCGCATCATCACGTATGGTCACATTATGAGATTTTACATAATTTTCTTTCAGCCCTCTTAAAATAAGAGTTGTTACTTCATCATTCGGTTCTTCTAAACTTACTAGTTGGAAACGACGTGTCATAGCAGCATCTTTCTCAAAATACTGTTTGTATTCTTTCCATGTTGTTGCGGCAACAGTTCTCAACTCACCTCTAGAAAGCGCAGGCTTAAGTATATTAGCGGCATCATTCCCACCTTGGGCACTACCGCCAATTAATCTATGCGCTTCATCTATAAATAATATAATTGGTACTTCCGATGACTTCACTTCTTCAATGACTGAAGTTAGTCGTTTCTCAAACTCACCCTTGACACTTGCACCCGCTTCAAGCAGAGCCATATCAAGCGATAAAATTTTTACACCTTGTAAAACCTTGGGAACATCACCGCTACTTATACGCAATGCCAAGCCCTCGACAACAGCAGTCTTACCAACCCCTGGTTCACCCACTAAAATTGGATTATTCTTCCTGCGACGACAAAAAATATCTAACATTTGCTCAATTTCGTCTTCACGCCCAAAGACTGGATCAATTTTCCCAGTTTTTGCTTTTTCAGTTAAATCTTCACAAAAATTAGACAGGGCCGAATCAGCATGTTGTATCTTAGCATCTCCCTTGGAGATATCACCACCAACCTTTTCACCCAAAGCACTTGAAGTTTCATGTGAATTACCACATAGATCATAAAAATCTTTTAGCACTTGCTGTTTAGAAACATTACCAAACAAATCCGTTAAGCCTAAGCTTGAAAGCAAGGGACGGTTACTCAATAACGCTAACAATAGCAATCCTGAACGAACTTGAGCTAGATTGTAATTAATTGAACCAATCACCCAAGCATCTTGAATAACTTCAAGCAATGTTAAAGAAAAACTTGGTTTTGACGTATTCCCATCATCCAGTCCTTGCAAATTCCTTAATAAAATACGTTTAAACGTTTCGATATCAATTTCCAAAACAAGACACATATTATGGATATCGGTCCGTTTATCATCTAAAAATTTGACTAGCCAATGCTCTATCGTAATCTCATAGTGCGTTTGACTCATACATAAACCCACACCTGCTTCAAGCACAGACGTACACATAGGGTTAAGCTTTTTAACTAGGGGTTTTAATTCGACATTTAACATTTAAGATAAAACCAAATAATATTTACACTAACAGTAAGCATACCTGGTTTTTTACTATATTTTAAATAAAAGTTCGTCACAATTATAAAATACGATGTTTACTGCATACCGTAATTTATACAATAGAAATATCAACAACCATTGCAGTAATGTTGTCGATACCTGCTTTATCTATAGATTGAGCAAGGAGTGATTTACATATTTTTCCAGGACTATATTTCTGGGAGATTGTTTCATAGATTTCATCATCAGATAATTCCTTAAATAAACCATCGGAACAAAGTAAAAAACGTTCGTGATCTTTAAGTAAAAAACGTTGCTCATCAATTTCTACAGTTTCAGCACCACCTACAACTCGCGCCAACATTTTTGAGTATTTCTCAGCCATTGGATGATATTTATCAATCTCTTTATTGCGTAACATTTCATTGTAAACAGAATGGTCTATCGTAATTTGAGCAAAGTTTAGATCATCAAAATTATATTTATAAATACGGCTATCGCCCACCCATATAACTGCTGCCTGATTTCCTCTAACAATTAAGACAACAATTGTTGAGCCACAACGTATGTCTTCACCAATACTTTTCGCATACTCATACAATTGATAATTTTTCTGCGAAATAATAAGTCTAATGTAGGCCACTAGACTATCAAAGTCAGAAATATCATCAGGTAAATGAATTTCTTCAGTCAATAATTGGCTAGCATATTCACCATTATGATGACCACCCATCCCGTCCGCAACAATCCACAAACCAATTGATGGTTGAGACAAATAAGCATCTTGATTTACTTTTCTAACATTACCAACATGCGTAACAGCATTTGATACGATTTTGATTGACTTTTGCATCTGTCTCTTATACACATCTCCGAGCCCACGAGACAGGCAGAAATCT
>CAJXRW010000248.1 GCA_913060525.1 uncultured Gammaproteobacteria bacterium | reverse complement strand
AAGTTAGGTCTTACACTAACTTGAGGAGTAGCAAGTTCAGAATAACTGACTTTTATTAAGGAAAAATTAATATTTTTATACTGATAATGAGATTGTGCCGATATTTTAAGAAATTACGATGTAAAAGTTAATTCATCAAAGCTTAGAGTGTATTGAGGAGAAATAATACTGTGGTTTGCATAGTAACTAAAGTCAGCTGCACCAGCGATTAAGGTTACTGTACCAAGTAAAAGAATAATGCCTATTAGTAAGAGTCTTTTCATTCCTGCTCCTTATTTGTTTATTATTACACCATAATATACCTATTTTACAATTTTAAAATAGGTAATGTGTACATGTTGTTCAGATTGTTTATATGAATTGTTGTTGGATATACAATAATTTATTTTATTGTTCTTTAAGGCTTAGTCCTACTTTATTTCTTTCTAACTCAATCCGAATGACTTTGATTTTGGGTAGATTTTGATTAATAGAAACAATTTCTGAAGGATGTTTTACTCTGTGGTTAGCAAGCTCTGAAATATGGATCATCCCGTCATTTTTAAGACCAATATCCACAAATACGCCAAAATCTGTAATATTACGGACAACACCGCTGACGATATCGCCTTCTTTAAGTTGTTCAATAGTTAACATTCCCTGTTTAAATGGAATAGGAGGTAAGTCATCACGAGGGTCAAAGCCTGGTTTTTCCAGCTCTTTTGCAATATCTTTTAGCGTACTTAAGCCAACACCCCATTGTTGTGCCAGTTCATTCAGCTTGGGCTTTATGGAAGCTAGATCACCAAACTTTAATATTTTTTTTGCTGTTTCATAACTTTCTGGGTGAATGCCAGTACGATCAAGTAAATCGCCATTTGGAATTCGGAGAAATCCTGAGCATTGCTCAAACGCTTTTTCACCTAATCCTTTTACTTTTTTGATACTTAATTTCGTTTTGAAGTCACCATTTTTTTTACGATGATCAATAATGCTTTCTGCTAACTTTGGACCTATTCCAGCTACATAGCTTAAGAGGGCAGAAGAGGTGGTATTAATATTAACACCTATTCGATTAACAAGTAGTTCCGTTATGTCATGTAATTTTTGGGTTAATTTTTTTTGCTCAACATCGTGTTGATATTGACCAACACCTAGTGCTTTGGGGTCAATTTTAACTAATGCAGCCATTGGGTTTTGAAGTCGTTGGGCGATAGAAATTGCGCCACGTACTGTAACATCCAGGTCAGGATATTCTTGTTGTGCAAATTTTGATGCTGAGTAAACGGAAGCGCCTGCCTCGGATACCACGGTGTATCTTAAAGGTTTTTCTTGGTCTTCATTGTAATGAGCAAAAAAACTTTGTGTTTCTTGTGACCCTGTACCATTACCGATGGCAACAGTGTCAATCTGGTATCGATTAACAAATGCACTAACGATTTTTTTGCTTTGTTCGAAGTCATTTCTAGGCGGGGTGGGATAAATAATATCATTTGCTAAATAGTTACCACTTTGGTCAATTACCGCGAGTTTGCATCCAGTTTTGTATCCAGGATCAACACCTAAAACTGCTTTGGTTTTAACAGGTGGTGTCATTAATAGTTGCTGTAAATTCTGACCGAATATTTTTATCGCTTCGTCATCAGCATACGACTTTCGATCAGCCAATATCTCACGCTCAATTGCTGGATGCAGAAGACGTTTGTATCCGTCCCAATAAGCTTCAAATAGTAAGTCTGTATGATTTGCATATTTGGGTAGGGCAAATTGTCTAAGGTTTGAGGCATAGCGTTCAGTGTCAATGCTAACTTTGATACTCAGTTGTTTTTCGCTAACACCTCTAAATATGGCTAATAATCTATGTGATGGCGTACGCATCACTTTTTCGGAATGTTCAGAATAGTTTTTGAATGCACCGTTTGTATCAAAAATTTTGGTTGATTTTACTTCAAGTAAGCCGTGATTTTGCATTAATTGGCGTAGTATTTCACGTTGTTTAGGGTTATCGCTAAAGCGCTCAGCCAATATGTCTTTTGCGCCAGATATGGCTTCTTCAGTATTGATAATTTTATCATTTATAAACTTCTGAGCTTCACGTTTAATCTGGCTTACATCGCATTGACCTTTGGCGATTATATCAGCAAGGTCAGACAAACCATTTTGTTTGGCGATACCAGCTCGGGTATTTCTTTTTTCTTTATAGGGTCGATAGATATCTTCAAGTATTGTTAGTGTAGTTGCTTGATCAATTAGTTCGGATATCTGTTGGGTAAGTTGGCCTTTTTCAGTTATCAAGCGCTTTATGTCTGATTTCTTATCTAGTAACTTTAGTTGGTATTGATATAGTTCGTAAAAATCTTGGAGCTGTTCGTCTGTTGCACCATTCGTTAGCTCTTTACGATATCTTGCAATAAAAGGAATGGTCGAACCTTCTTCAAGAAGAGCAATAATTTGTGAAACAGTTTTTTCTGTGAATCCAGATTTATCAGCCAATAAACGGGTTAGAGGCATATTTTAATCTACATAGAAAGTTAGACCAAGGCTGACTACCTGTACAGATGGTGTGCCTGCACTAAAGGTTTGAATGTATTTATACTGTGGAGTAATAGCAATTCTATCTGTTATATTAAAACTTAAACCTGCGCCTACTTCGAAACCACCGTTGCTTCGTGGTATATGTGTATAACCACTACCAACTAAAACATAAGGCGTAATATATTGCCCGATAGGCAATTTGAATAATGCTTCACCCATTAACCAATAGTTGTCATGGTTACCAATCATACCTGCTAATTGAATTGCAAGATATTTGTTAAATTGATACCCCATGTATGGCTCATAGGTAATGCCTCGTGTGACGCCACCCTGGGCTTCAATAATACCACCAATATTTGCACCAGAGTATGATCCAGGTGCTTGGGTATGATTGATTTGTTTATCTATAGGTGGGTTGTTTGGTGTCGTATAGCTCGTATTTTGGGGTCTTGGGGCATCGTCGTCATCATCTTGCGCAGTTGGGACATTACTATTTCCTGGTGAAATAGGTCCAGTTTTTTCGGCAGGAATTGTATTTTGGCTAATTGTGTCTTGATCCTGTGTAGTATTTGTATCGCTAGTTTCAGCAAAAGTATAACTAAATGATAAAAGTGTGGCGGATGCTAAAACGAGATTTCGAAAGTGTTTAATATGCATTTGCTAAATACTACCCTTTATGGTGATTTGAATATTATTACGAATAATATTTCTAATTTATATACTGTTATAGTGGATATACTGTGCATTCGCTAGGGGAGCAGGCACAAAAAAGCCAGCTTGAAGGCTGGCTTGAGATTTTAAGTTAGGTCTTACACTAACTTGAGGAGTAGCAACCCCATAATAACTGACTTATATTAAGGAAGTATTAATATTGTTGATTCCATGAAATAATATTAAATCTTTTCCCACCATTCCCAGACAGATGGACTCTTGCACATCTCTGAAAAGCAAGACGCTTTCTTCCTAATTAATCTAAATTTTTTGTTAGCTTTATTGTTCATAATTTGCTACCTCCATAGCTTAATTATCGCTATTTATATTTTGGTTGGCTTAACTTTAGCAAACAAAGTTTTTAGTTAAATAGATCACTAATGAAGTGAGTATTTGTTTTCTTTATTGCTATTAAGCCATAGTTGTATTGTAAGCTCCAATTGTTACAAATTTGTGACAAAATTAAGATATATTTAAAAGATTGTTAATTTGCTTCCAAAAATAAAATATGGTAAATGAATTTTGCTACCCAAAGCAATAAGTCAAATATTAACTGTTTAATAAAATAAGTATGGTGTATTGAAAAATAAAGAAAATAAATGGTGGGTCGTGTAGGATTCGAACCTACGACCAATGGATTAAAAGTCCACTGCTCTACCGACTGAGCTAACGACCCGTCAACAAAGAAGAATTATATATATCTGGTCCTAAAAGGCAAGTAATTTAAGGTTGTTTTTTTAATGAATTTCTTCAAAAAGGTGCTGTAGCTTTTGATTAATTGTATTTCTAGATATTTTAATGTAATGCTCAAGTGGTTTGGTAAAACCATCAGCAATTGCCAATGCGAAATTTATATTAACTTCCAACATGTCCTTTTTGGCACCTTGAAGTTGATTTGTAAATAAGGCTTTGGATTCTTGAAAGTTTTGTTCTGCATCACCTGCGTGTAGATCTTTTTCTTGGGCAAGACTATAGC
>CAJXRW010000247.1 GCA_913060525.1 uncultured Gammaproteobacteria bacterium | reverse complement strand
AGATTTCTGCCTGTCTCGTGGGCTCGGAGATGTGTATAAGAGACAGGTTAAATATTGATCATTTGCTTGAAGAGAAAGTATTAGAGTCTAAGAGATTATTGCAAGATTACCTGAGAATGAAAAAAGGATAATAAGGGCGCCCTATAATGAAATTTATTGAATATTTACAAAGTCCAGTTGGATTGCTGGAAATTCAGGCAAGCGAAAAAGGCATAAACAGCATAAACTTTGTGGAGAGTGAGACTAAAGAGTCGCATAAAAATACTCATACAAGTAATTGTATTAAACAGTTAAACGAATATTTTGACAGTACGCGTAAAGTGTTTGATCTCCCATTTGATACAATTGGCACACAGTTTCAGAAGTCTGTTTGGAAAGCATTATCAAATATCCCTTTTGGTAAATCTGCCTCTTATCAGGATATTGCCAACGACATTAATAATCCAAAAGCCGTGAGAGCAGTTGGTTTGGCAAATGGCAAAAATCCGATTTCTATTATTATTCCTTGTCATAGAGTGATTGGTAAAAATGGGTCGCTTACAGGTTATGGCGGTGGCTTGAATAGAAAAAGATGGTTATTAAGCCACGAAAATATTGAATATAAAGAATAATTTTCTATTAAAGTTAAGCGTTAAAAATTATTGCTCGGTTGAAATGTGAGATATTTACAATAGTATTAATACTATAGCGAACAATGTAGGTAGATAAATGTCAACGTTTAGGCGTCCATCTGAAGTAGTAAAATATTCAATATGGGGAGCAATTACGGGGATTGGTATAGGTTGTATCGGCGCATTATTCCAATTAGTTATCCACTGGATATTATTAGGTAAACTAAGGTTTTTTGGTTGGGGTGAAGGCCATCCAATTTTAAAGTTAATTGTTTGTGTGCTACTTTCAACCCTTTTTATTGTTGTGGCGATATTAATTATGAAGAAATTTGCACCAGAGACAAATGGTAGTGGTGTACCTCATGTTGAGGGAGTTTTGGAAGGTAAGGTGCAAATGAATTGGAAGCGTATACTTCCAGTAAAGTTTTTTGCGGGAATTTTTGCGCTTTCAAGTGGTTTGGTATTGGGTCGAGAAGGCCCAACTATTCAAATGGGCGCTGCCATTGGGCAAATGTTTGGGGAGCGTTTTAAATTAGACAAACAACTTATGATGTGTTTAATTGCTGCTGGAGCGGGTGCTGGTTTAGGTACAGCCTTTAATGCACCATTAGCAGGAATACTATTTGTAATTGAAGAAATGCGTCATCAATTTGATTATAGCTTTAAATCATTTCAGGCGGTAATTATTGCCTGTGTGTGTGCCGATATTTGCTTAAGAGTTATTTTTCATTCGGCAGGATTCGATTTAAGAGCAATTGCAGATATCGTGATGTCAAGCTATGAGTCTCCAGCGATTGGGAGTTACTGGCTTTTTATTATCTGTGGAATTTGTTTTGGGGTTATGGGTGTTTTATTTAATCGCTACCTTGTTCATTATTTAAATTTTTTCGCGCGTTTACCAAAAAAACGTTACTGGCAACTTATTGTTGTAATCGGTATTGTTGCTGGCGTATGTTCAATTTATTTTCCCGATGCAGTAGGGGGTGGGTACTCAGAAATTCCTAAAGCATTGCATAATCAAATTCCAATTTTATTACTTGTGGCTTTAATTGTGATTAGAATGTTTACCACTTGTGTTAGTTATGGCACAGGTATTCCTGGTGGTATATTTGCGCCACTGTTAGCGATTGGCACAACTTTTGGAATGTTGTATGGATTGATATGTAATTTTTTAATGCCAGAGCTGATTCCATATCCTCAGGTATTTGCCGTGGCAGGAATGGCAGCTTTGTTTACGGCTGCTGTAGGCGCGCCCTTAACAGGAATTGTTTTGGTAGTAGAAATGACGATGAATTTTCAGTTAATTTTACCTTTAATTCTAACTTGTTTTAGTGCAACAATTGCAGCAATCTGTATGGGTGCGATGCCAATTTATTCAACCCTTTTAGAGAGAACTTTGGTCATGAAGAAAAAGAAAACTTTATACTTACATGGCGCAAGCACTCGAAAATTTTGGAGTACTTTTCATTGGAGAAGTTAAACGTTATCTTCTATACCTAAACCGATTCAAAATGTGGATAGGTATTTGCAGAGTTTTGGGATGATTTTTAGAGCTTGGGCTGTAGATAATAGCTGGGACTATTGGCAAAATTGTATAATAAAAGAAAAATTCTAAGGAATGAATTGAACACATTTACAGCGCTTGAGCTTAATAATGTCACCAAGATTTATAAAGGTGGATTTAAAGCGGTTGATAATATCAATCTCAAAGTAGAGCAAGGGGATTTTTTTGCGTTGCTAGGGCCCAACGGTGCGGGTAAATCAACGACTTTAGGTATGGTCTCTTCCCTTGTTAATAAGACATCGGGTCAGATTAAAATATTTGGTTATGATCTAGATAAGGATTTAGTTAGAGCTAAAAAACATTTAGGTATGATGCCGCAAGAGGTAAATTTAAATATTTTTGAAACACCTTTACAAATACTAATCACTCAGGCTGGATATTTCGGTGTTTCACGTGCTGCGGTGAAGGATTATGCGGAAAAGTTGCTGAATGATATGGCGCTATGGGATAAGCGTGATGTTCATGTGCGTTTTTTATCGGGTGGCATGAAACGAAGGCTCATGGTCGCACGGGCACTGATTCACAAACCTAAATTACTTATTTTGGATGAGCCAACAGCAGGTGTGGATGTCGAATTAAGAGAATCGATGTGGGAATCTATGCAGGCTTTAAATAGAGAAGGGCTGACCATTATTTTAACCACGCATTACTTAGAAGAAGCGGAAAATATGTGTAATAAAATTGCCTTGATTAATCATGGCAAGGTCTCAGTTAACTCTGATATGAAATCATTGTTACGAGAAGTGAGTCTTGAGGCATACAATGTTGATACTGAACATGAATTGGAAAATGAAACGTATCACTTTAACTTTGGTTCAGGTGTTCGAACGAATACTCACTCTCTTGAGGTGATGATTAATAAAGGGAATACACTGACAACAGTTTTTGAAGAATTATCACAACAAGGCATTAGCGTATTAAATATTTCCGCTAAAAAATCACGTTTAGAAAGTCTATTTTTACAAACGGCAAAAGACAGCCAAGTGGGTCGCTCATGAGCATTAAAGATTACTGGATAATTTACTATACCATTTTCCGTAAAGAAATCGTGCGGGTATTAAGAATTTGGCCTCAAACATTAATGCCATCTGCCATTACAATGGTTTTGTACTTTTTAGTTTTTGGGCAAATAGTGGGGTCACGCATTGGAATGATGGACAACTTACCGTACATCAATTTTATTGCTCCTGGTTTAGTGATTATGGCGGTATTAACTAATTCCTATAGTAATGTAGTTGGTTCATTCTATGGCTCACGTTTTAATCATTCAATTCAAGAATTACTTATTTCACCCGCCACGACACACATTATTATATTAGGATACATATCAGGGGGAATTGCTCGCGGTTTTATTGTTGGTATTATTGTAAGCGTTGTCGCGTTTTTATTTGGCGCATTTAAAATTGAGTATTTCTTTTTATATATTATTAGTTTCTTATTATGTAGTGCTACGTTTGCTTTAGGTGGCTTGTTGAATGGTATTTTTTCAAGAAATTTTGATGACACTTCAATATTCCCAACCTTTATTCTAACGCCTTTAATCTATTTGGGCGGTGTGTTTTATAGTATTGGTATACTTTCCGATTTTTGGCGCCAAGTTGCGTTATTAAATCCTATATTTTACATAGTAGATTTATTTCGATTCACCTCTATTGGCATATCAAACTTTAGTCCATTTATAAGCTTTTCAGCAGTGTTATTTTTTTGCGCATTATTGTACTTGATTAATTACATCTTACTTTCAAAAGGCTTCCGACTTAAAGCCTAAATTAGGAATAAAAAAATGAATCAAAAAATTATCTCTCATCAAGAAGATCAATCATCAATTGAAGATATAGTAGAAAGCATTAAGCAGCGCGTTATTAAAGCAGGTGATCAGCCTGATGTAACCGTAGATGAAATCCTTGAGAAACTAGATCAAATGAGTCATTGTGAAGTTGGACAATATTTGTTAAAAAATTCTGGTGGCTGGAATGGGTGCTGGACAAATTATTTTTTGACCTATCCATTAAGCTGTCTCTTATACACATCTCCGAGCC
>CAJXRW010000246.1 GCA_913060525.1 uncultured Gammaproteobacteria bacterium | reverse complement strand
ATACGAGATTTCTGCCTGTCTCGTGGGCTCGGAGATGTGTATAAGAGACAGTACAGAGGCAGTTAATATTATTTATCCATCTTAATTCAAGATAAGTTACCGGTTACTATATTCAATTCTGGTATTTCATGAAATACGAGTGTTATAAAAAATCGCAATCAATTTTTAATTAGATATTGATTTAATTATAGGCATAAGATATTTTTTTGGAAAAATAATATTAATGGCGGAGAGAGAGGGATTCGAACCCCCGGAGGTATTACCCTCAACGGTTTTCAAGACCGCCGCTTTCGGCCGCTCAGCCATCTCTCCGTAAGCAATAATTATAACGATTTATTTTTATATTCATAGTCTATTGTATTAAAAAATTAGCATAATCTTTAAATTAAACAATATAATCTTTGCAATACAACTAGCCTTGATCTTTAAAAAGGATTAACATTTTATTAGCTAAATTTGTACAAATAAAAGATGACTTGGTGAATAAATATGACTGTTGCCGTGACAGAAGTTGATGAGATTGGTTTAATTAATAATAAACCCACTAAAAATTTATATATAAAGACATTGGGTTGCCAAATGAATGAATATGATTCATCTCGGATGCATGAAGTATTGGCAAATCGCTATAATACAAGACCTGTTGACTCTCCTGACAATGCGGATATTATTTTAATTAATACTTGTTCCATTCGGGAAAAAGCACAAGAAAAAGTATTCCATGCGCTAGGACGCTGGAAACACCTTAAAAAAGACAAACATGATTTAGTTATTGGTGTTGGTGGATGTGTTGCTTCTCAAGAAGGCGAAAATATTATAAAACGCGCGCCATTTGTGGATATTGTCTTTGGCCCACAAACTATACATCGATTACCTGACTTGATCGATGAAAAAATTAAACAGCAAAAGCCACAAGTTGATATTTCATTTCCAGCTATTGAAAAATTTGATTATTTGCCTGAGCCTAAAGCTGAAGGGGTTAAAGCCTATGTTTCAATCATGGAGGGTTGTGATAAATATTGTGCTTATTGTGTTGTTCCTTATACCCGAGGTCCTGAAGTTAGTAGACCATTTGAAGATGTATTGGCAGAGTGTGCATCTTTTGCAGAACAAGGTGTTCGTGAAATTACGTTATTAGGTCAAAATGTAAATCATTATCTTGGTAAGATGGAAAGTGGTGATACTGCTGATTTAGCATTACTAATACATTACGTTGCGGCCATTGAGGGTATTGGTAGAGTACGCTATTCAACTTCTCATCCTGTGGAGTTTTCAGATACGTTAATAGAAGCATACGGTGAGGTGCCAGAATTAGCAAATCATCTTCATCTGCCTGTGCAACATGGCTCAGACAAAATTCTATCTGCCATGAAGAGAAACCATACCGTATTGGAATTTAAACAAAAAATTCGTAAGCTACGTAAAATAAAGCCTGATATAACCATATCTTCAGATTTCATAGTTGGATTTCCTGGTGAAACAGACGATGACTTTAATAAATTGATTGATTTTGTAAAGGATATTGATTTTGACCAGTCTTTTAGCTTTATTTACAGTAAGAGACCTGGTACACCAGCCGCTAATTTATCTGATAATCTCCCTGATGAGGTAAAGAAGGGTAGATTGCGAAAACTGCAAGAAGTGTTAAAAAACAATGCAATGCGACATAGTCGTCAAATGATTGGAACAGTTCAATCTATTTTAGTAGATGGGTATTCTAAAAAAGACGATAACATGTTGTGTGGTCGTACCGAAAATAATCGGATCGTAAATTTTAAAGGAGACTCAAAGCTGATAGGTCAGTTTATAAACGTTAAGATAACTAAAGCATTACCCAATTCGCTTGCTGGTGATGTGGCGTGAAGTCGAAAAGTTTAATACTAGAACCTAATGATAATCAACTAATTTCTATATTATGTGGCAGTCTTAACGAAAACATTCACTTAATCGAACGGTATTTAGCGGTTGAAATTATTCAAAGAGGTAACCAATTTCGTATATTAGGCCCTAAAACAGCGGTTGCAAATGCCGCCAAATTTATAGAAGATACTTATAAGGTCGTAATAAAGAGCAAGTTTCTAAGCAATAAAGAATTAAATCTATCCTTGCAATCACTATCATCCAGCATTAATGCACATCAACCTAAACCAGAAGAAAAGTTTATAGTTAACACAAAGCTTAAAGATGTTAAACCCAGAACAATAAATCAAGAACGTTATATTAAACGTATATTGGAATACGATATTAATTTTGGTATTGGTCCGGCTGGTACGGGTAAGACCTATCTTGCGGTTGCTTGCGCGGTTGCTGCCTTAGAAAAGAAGCAAGTTAAAAGAATTATTTTAGTTAGACCGGCAGTTGAAGCAGGAGAACATTTAGGGTTCTTACCAGGTGATTTGGCTCAAAAAATTGACCCATATTTACGACCAATTTATGATGCATTATATGACTTAATGGGTGTCGAAGTGGTGTGCAAATTGATTGAAACTCAAACAATAGAAATTGCGCCACTGGCTTATATGCGAGGTAGAACATTGAATAATGCCTTTATTATTTTAGATGAAAGCCAAAATACGACCAAAGAGCAAATGAAAATGTTTTTAACGCGTATCGGATTTAATTCTACGGCTGTTATAACAGGTGATATTACACAAGTCGATTTACCTAAACATATTACACCTGGTTTAAGACATGCGGTTGAAGTGTTATCAAACGTAGAAGGTATACGTATGACATTCTTTGAAACGGTTGATGTTGTGAGGCATCCACTAGTCCAGAAGATTGTATATGCTTATGAAAATTTTGAGGTAAAAAAATAATTGAATACACCTATTGTACAAATAGATATTGAAAATCCAAATAGTTTGCAGATTCCAGAAATTGAAAAACTAGAGCGGTATTTGGTCTTAATTTGTAAACAGTTAGATAGGTCTCAAGCAAAATTGAGTGTTTATATAGCCGATGAGATAGAGATGCAATCTATAAACTTGGCGCACCGGAATATTAATAAATCTACAAATGTTTTATCTTTCCCATTTGAAAGACCCTCTGGTTTGCCAGAAGAAATTGAAACTTATTTCATCGGAGATATTATCATTTGTCCATCTGTGCTTGAAAGAGAAGCAAAGGAACAAGTTAAATCATCAGAGGCACATTGGGCGCATTTGTTTATTCATGGCATCTTGCATTTGTATGATTATGATCATGTTTCTCAGTCTGATGCTGAGGTGATGGAGTCATTAGAAATTAACTTATTAAAACAACTCGGTTTTCATAACCCTTATGATATGGATCCTATATGATTGATAATTCCGATGAGCCTGCTGAACAGAGCGCAAGTACACAGTCACCTTCTTGGTTAAGCAAGGTGACACATAGTATTTTTGGACCTAAAAAGTTAGATGACCTGCTTAATGTGATCGCACTGGCGGTTGAAAATGAAACCATTGATTATCAAACAAAGGCGATGATTCAGGGTGTAATAAATGTTGCTAACCAACAGGTTAGAGACATTATGATTCCAAGGTCACAAATGGTGACGGTAACAGATGATATGTGTCTTCAAGAACTTGTGGAAGAAATTAGCTCATCAGCTCATACACGAATCCCTGTCTTTGATGAACAAAGAGAAGATATTTGTGGTATTTTACACACAAAAGATTTATTAAAATACTGTTTTAGCCATAGAAAAGATGAAGCGTTTGATATAGAGGAGGTGCTTAGGCCTGTTATTTTCATTCCTGAAAGCAAAAAACTAGATAGTCTGTTAAAAGATTTTAAAAATACCAGAACACATTTGGCCATCATTGTGGATGAATACGGTACAATTTCTGGTATGGTGACAATAGAAGATATTTTAGAAGAAATTGTGGGTGAAATTGAGGATGAGTTTGACGAAGATGAAGATCATATTCATAAAATCTCTGATACTGAGTATACCATAGATGCTATTGCAGAAATTGATGAATTTAATGAAGTGTTCGGAACCAAATATTCTGATATTAATGTTGATACGATTGGTGGGCTCTTGGTTCAACATATCGAAAGATTACCAAAAGAAGGTGAAGTGATTGTCCTTGATAATTTTGTATTTACTGTGTTAAATGCGGATAACAGAAGGGTAAATAAGCTACACTTAAAGCTAGATGATTTATGACGTTAACTGAAAAACAACTGTCTCTTATACACATCTCCGAGCCCACGAGACAGGCAGAAATCT
>CAJXRW010000245.1 GCA_913060525.1 uncultured Gammaproteobacteria bacterium | reverse complement strand
GTATTGCACTTCTGCATAAGTTAGCGAAGATTCAATTACGCTTTTAAGCTCATCAAGAATCTCATTTAAGTCATCTGCTTTTTCTGGTAATTGCTTGCTGAGAAGTTTTGAGAAAATATAGGCAGAGGTTAGGGGGGTCTTTAAGTCATGAGAGAGTGAAGACAGCATTAATGTCTTATCTTTCATTAACTTGTTTATTTTTCGTTGCATTTTCTTGATATTGCTCAAATCAGACTGTGAAGGTGTAAAAACAGTATGTTTTTGTACTTCACCAACAGAAATTCTAAACAACCATAATGGTAGTAATTTTCTATAGCCCTTAAAGATAAGAAGTAATAGAAGTATGGTAATTAGGTAGATTATCATCATAATAATAATGGCATAATGCACGACAAAATTATTACGATTATAAATAGTGAAGTTTGCCCATTTATTTAACACGGGATAATATTCAGAAATAGTTACCACATTAGTCGCTTTAAATTGATCGATTAGCTCGTTGTAATCAACAAAACTAATCATATTGTTTTGCACAATATAACCTGCAGGATCTAGCTCTCCAATATTAAAAGTAAATAATGCATCGTCATTTGATGAGGCTTTTAACGCATTTATATCACGCTCCAAATGTGCTGGATCTTCTTTTGAATTCTCACCTAGCCAAGTAACCAAATTAATACCATAACCAACTAAACGCGTTGAACGTTCGGAATGAGTGACTTTATCTTGATATATTTGAATGAATATGATTACGGCAACTTGTATTGAGATAATAAAGATAAAAAAATAGGCGATTTGACGAATGCTGAATTTCTTTAGGAGGTTATAAAATATTTTCATGTAGGTTTGTTTGAGCCGTTTCTGTTGGCGCAATCCACTGATAGCCTTTGTTTCTTACCGAAGAAATGGCTGGATCTTGGAATGCTTTTAACTTTGATTTTAGACGATATATTAAGGTATCAACAGACCTGCTCATTGTTGAAGAGTAATTTTGTAAATTAATTGCTTTTGCAATATCTTCTCTTGAAAGAATTTGACCAGAGTGTGAGAGAAAATAGTTAAGTACTAAATGCTCAGATGCTGTTAAGTCAATCTCATCAAGCTCGTCACTTAGCAATATTTTTTTCTCAGGATGATACTCTAATGACGCAAACTTGTAGCATTTTTCAATCGCTTTAATACTTTTGAAATCCTCATCCAGGAAAGGGCGCTCATTTCTGCGAAACACATTTTTTATCCTTAATATCAATTCATCTGGATCAAAAGGTTTTTGAATATAGTCATCAGCTCCTGCTGATAAGCAAGGTACTGCGGTGTCTTTTGTCGCAGTCAAAATAAGTATGGGGGTATTTGAGTGCTGCCTTATTAACTTGCATACGTCTATCCCGTTAAGGTCGGGCAATATTATATCCAACAGAATAACGTCAACTGGGTTGGACTTTAATAATTCTAAGCCTTCTTTAGCTGTAGAGCCAATGATTACATTATAATCAAGTTCGGTCAAATATTGATTGAGCATTTTTTGAATTGAACTTGAGTCTTCAATTAGTAAGATGTTCATAGCTTGGCACAGTCCTCTTGTTCTATATATAACCAAAGATTGTCTGCGTATATAATAAGTTTACTCAGTCTTTTTTAAAATAGCTTGTTGGTGACTAAATATGACTACCTGTGACATTTCGTGACATTTCTTGGTTTGCTATGTATTGACTAAGTAGAATACAATTTATGGTACAAAATGCTTTTTGGCGAAGGGTTATGCAGTTTAAAAAATTGGTTTTAGTTAGTTCTATTGTATTATCAACCACAGTTGCGTATGCGAGTTTCTATATTAACCCGACGCCTCTTGGTTCTGGTAAAAGTTATACCTTAACTGGTTGTGTTGGTCAGACTTCTGTGAGTTCTGGCGCTGCTGCGATGTGTAATAATACATCATTTCCTGCCAGCATTACCTTAACAAATACCTCTAATCAGAAAAGTTGTTCGCTCAATGTCCAGTCATCAAGTTCAGCAACGGGTTCTTGCCAAATTGATACGCCAGTGACAGGTAGTACCTTTGTGATTAATGGTGGTATGAGTTCTGGCCCAGCGCCAACGCCAACACCTTCACCTTCACCGTCTCCAAGTCCAACGCCATCACCAACTCATACGCCATCGGCTGCACAAACAGCGTTGTATCAAAATTTATACGGGAGTGCTTCAAGCAATTCTAATGGGGCGTATGGTACTGATTATACACCCAGTCATTTTGGATATTTTGTTTTAAAAAATAATATCCTTCAAGATGAAGATAGCCGTGATATGAAAATTGGGCAAAATCAAGTGGTTGATATGAAGCAGGTTAAAGCGGCTGGGTTTTCTCTGATTCGTGCCTACATGCTTGATACGCCAAGCTGGGAGATTTATTTACAACAAGCAAAAGATAACGGTTTAAACGTTGTTTATCAGGTTGGGTTGTGTCAGGACGTTCCTAGTAATATTTCAGGTAGTTATACTGGTTCTGTTCCTGCTGGAGAGTGTGTGAAGAATGGTATGCAAGATGCTGGAATGAGCTTTAGTAGTGTTCTAACTGCTCAAGAGCAGCAGCTAAAAGACATACTATCTAACACGACGGCAAAGGCAAACTTTAAAAATCAAGTTAAGATGGTGTTTGTGGGTAATGAGGATTTATTCACAGTGCCAACGCAATATGGTGTTTCTGCTGATACAACAAATGCTGATGATCTTATTAATGCTATGAAATCAATTAGAACTATCTTGGATAATAATGGACTAAATAACATACCCATTACCACCTCTATTCAGGCTGATGTATTAATGGCTTCACAGTTGAAGAGCCGTCAGGATCTGGTTAATTCAATTAAGAGTAGTGATGTTAACCCAAGTGGTGATCAGGCATCATTAGCGATTAATGTTTATCCTAGTCAATGGGGTGTACCCGCTACTTGTGCTGTCCAAGGTGGATGTACCGGAAATAACGCAAATTTGATGACACCGAATGTGTATTCAGAAAATAATAACCCAGCGGGTTATGAAGGGACGTCGCAATATCATACCATTGACTATTATATTACCCAGCTGGAAAGCAAATATAGTTTACCTATTATGATAGCAGAAACAGGTTGGCCGACTTCAGGTAGTGGTTCTGAAGTATCGGGGTATGTATATCAGGGAAGTTATACGGTGGGTCAAGCAGAAACATTTTATCCTGCTTTGTATTCGTATGTGAAAAAGAACAAGATTCCATTATTAACTTTTGAGATGTACGATCAGCCTGGAAAAGTACCTGTACAATATGGAACGGCAAATACCAACCCTGAGGTGCATTATGGTTTGTTTCAACATAATAATAAGCTAAAGGATAAACAGCATAGTGTTGATGCTGTAAAGCTTTTGCCACCAACGAGTACCATTACTGATTCTTCTCAAAATGTTAAATATGATAGTGATCAGCTTGCGTATATTGTTTTAACAGGTATTACGGAAGGGCAAACCTTCTTTCCAAATCAAGTAACTGTAAAATTAACAAGACCTGGTTATGGAACCGTTATTAATCAAACTTACCAACCATATTTTGATCAAAACGGTGATCCAGTATGGCCACAGCTGTTAGTTCAGGTTGATGATACTTTGCAGATTAATGTTAATGGCAAAATATGTACCGCAACGGTTGCATCAACACCATATTTAGACTCGACATTATCACCGTCTGGACATGCTCATCAGGATGCAACCTATAGTATATTTACAGCAAGCGGTAGTGCAACACAAACTGAGTGTAATGGTTTACAGGAGAATATCTCTAGCAGTACCAGTGATGCAAACTTATTTGGACTAAACTTATTGGCTACAAATACCATGCCAGAGGTTTATGCAATTCCAGGGACTACTGCCAGTAATGGTTATGAAATTACGGTAGGCGGGACGGAAAAAACAAGTGAGTATTCGGCAGGGAAAAAATATATCTTTAATAATATAGCCGTTGGAACACAAGCAACTGTAAAACATGGATCTTCATGTACTGCGACAAATACGGTAGAGGCTGATGGAAAATGGCAAAATCCTGGTCCAGGTAATTGTGAAACAAACTGGACAAATGCAAATTCATCTGGACAGCCTGTTCCTTCTATATGGCTTCCATGATTATTTATTTCTTGTTGAGTACTATACATAAACGATTTAACAAACCGCCCCCGCCTACGTCCCACGGCTTGACCGAGGGAGCCAAAAAAGAATGACAGTTGAAGCTACATTGCTGGATGC
>CAJXRW010000244.1 GCA_913060525.1 uncultured Gammaproteobacteria bacterium | reverse complement strand
AGATTTCTGCCTGTCTCGTGGGCTCGGAGATGTGTATAAGAGACAGTATTAATGCTGCCTGATCATTTGCACTTTCTGATAAAATGGTAAACTCGTTTGCTCTATGCTTGACATATTATGCCCCCTCAAAATACTGATGCTTGCAAATACAATTAGAATAAGCATAAAACCTATACTTAGCATACATATGAATTTATACGTTTTATTCATCATGGCTTCAATCCTATTTAAGTTAAGTGGTTTAAAATTTAGACAGAATATTACCTATCAACATTCCTCTTGTCACCAACATAACTGTCACAAAATGTCACCAAAAATTAAAGCTTATTCAAAACCAGTACATTAAAGAAAAATTGAAATGCCATTATCTAGTCTCTGTAAATTAAGATTCTTAAGTAGAGAAACTAATCAATAAAATCAATTGGTAAGCACAACATCAATTGTTGAATATTCAATAAGTAAAAAGTATTTCCAAAAGTTTATCATTCATATAATCAAATTGTACAATATATAGCTAAATTAGATTATTTTGATCTAACTTAAATAGCTAATCAATTGAGCAGTGATATTTCCTTCTATATGCCTTCTTTTCAGCCCATTTTTGGGGATTTTTCAAGATTATTTTATTCCAAATTTAAATTTGACAAGACACTTTTTGTTTGGTTTTCCCTATATAATTTTAATGCGTGTTTTATCTCATCAAATTCATTCGCCAAGATTGCTGCAGCAAATAAGGCAGAATTGATAGCTCCAGCTCTACCGATAGCTAAAGTCCCAACAGGGATTCCAGCAGGCATTTGTACAATTGACAGTAAAGAATCTTTACCACTCAATGCTTTTGATTGAATTGGCACACCTAATACAGGGATATGAGTTTTAGCGGCCATCATCCCAGGCAGATGCGCAGCACCACCAGCACCCGCAATAATAACCTTATAACCTCTCGACTCTGCCTTTTCTGCATAGTCAAATAACAAATCTGGTGTTCTATGCGCAGATACCACCTGAACATCATATGAAATATCTAGTTTCTTTAATGTTTCAGTGGTGTTTTTCATGGTTTCCCAATCCGATTGAGACCCCATAACAATACCAACCAGTGGTTTCTTATTATTCATCTATATCACACCTTTTCTTAATCATTTTATTTATTTGCCAACATAACCATTCTTTGGCAAATTCTATCGCCATGGTATTTTTAACATAAACTAAAGTAATAACTTTGCGCTTATGTTTCTTCTCCAATAAACAATCCTCTATGGTTAAATGCAAAGATAATGTATCATTAACATTTTGCTGGCCAAGCCAATACTTTTGTAATCCAGTAATTGTTATAGACAGCTTATACCGTTTATTACCCACATTCATTCTAACCAGAGTATCTGGATTAATAATATGGCATCTAAATGCATCATGTGTTGCATCATCTTTAATATTAATCTCAAAAAGACCTGTCATTAAGTGGCTGATTAATTGCTCAGAAGCTGTCGTGCCATTCGCACTAACTAGATAAGGCTTAATACTAGATTCTATTGACTTGACGATCTGCTTCCGTTTCTTTTTCTGGGCGTCACAATGGTATTTTAACTCAATGTATGGATATACCGCCCGATATGAGAAAGTTTCATTAAATTCACTAATTGCATTGTTTATTTCCATTGCCACACCTGACTCAGAAACACCCATAACCAGCCATTTATAGTTCAATATCTCTGTTGGTTCAAGAATCTTTTTTATCTCTTGCAGGATTTGATTATTAAACATCTGAATACATTCTTTTGGTGGACCAGGTAACATAAAAATATGTTTGAGCTGGTTATCCCTATCATGAAACTGGATATAACAACCATCAGCAGTTCCAAGCGCATTAGGCAATATAGTCGATCCCTCTGGAAAAAAAGCTTGTCTACGGTTATTCTCAGGGATATTTTCACGCCCAAAACGTGGCGCAAGATAGTCGATGATTCTTTGCCAACTTTCTTCGTGAAACATCAATGGTACATTTACGACTTCAGCAATGACATTACGCGTCATATCGTCTTCTGTTGGGCCTAATCCAGCAATCGTTATGACCACATCGTGTTCACTCAACAATACCTCCAGATTTTTATGCATTTCATATTGTGAATCGTTACTGATAATATGTGTGCCAACTGGTATACCCGAACTATACAATTCAGATGCTATTTGAGGTGAATTTGTATTCGTGACATCACCTTGAGTCAACTCAGTGCCTGTCGCCAATAAACCCACTCTTGGACGAGTCGGCAATTGGCGATTATTTAATATGGTAACATCATCCACAAATAAACTATTCGCACCCCATCTAAATAACTCATACGCCCTTTCGTAACTAAATTCTGTTAATGAATAACATAAAATCCGATTACAGAATTTTTTAATTAGATTAATTCTTCGCTGAGATATTTGATCATCATTGATTACCAGTGCGGCGCAATTTAATTCTAGAAATGTACTTACTTTTTTCTGGATAAATACGTCACGCTCAGCTTTCCAATCTATTATATGAACATTCATCGCTAACGGCACATCTTCGGAATTTCTACGCACTTCCTTTAAAGCATCTAACGAAAAACTTGCAATCAATATGCGCGAAAATAATTCAGGATATTTTTCAAGCTTGGCAATCACCTGTTTTGCCAATGTTGTTTCATATATCACATCAGGATCAGGTTTGCACTTTATCTCTATATCAGTAAATACTTTTGGATTTTTTCTCATCCAGGTAATATATTCATCAAAAGTTGGTATCTGAGCACCTTTGAATTTTGGATCAAACCAAGAACCTACATCCAATGCTCTAATTTCTTGAATTGATAAATTAGTGACTTGACCTTTTACCCCAGCCAAACGCTCCATATCATCATCATGGAAAATAAAAACTTCTCCATCAGTTGAAAGCTGAACATCTAACTCTATCCAATTGATACCATTTTTAACAGCTTGTGAAAAAGCCATCATGGTGTTTTCAGGTGCTAATGATTTTGCACCCCTGTGTGCAATTAATTTTGGTATTTCCACTTATTGCTACTCCCTACCAATTTCAGCTTGATCAACAACAGATGAGGGTATATTCTTCTTCATCTGCACACCCAACTCTTGAAGCTTGCTGGTCTGATTAATTAAATTCCCTTTGCCTTTTGAAAGTTTATTCATCGCCAACTCATGTGTTTTAGCAACCGTTGCGATTTGCAGACCCAATCGCTCAAAGTCTTCTACAAACCCCCTAAACTTATCTAACATTTTACCTGCATCTTCAGCAATTTTTTGAGCATTCGCGTTTTGATGTTGATAGTTCCAAGTATTTTTTATCGTCCCTAAAGTTGCTAATAGCGTAGTGGGTGTTACCACAACTATTTTTTTATTAAATGCTTTTCGGAACAAATCTTCATCATGCTGAAATGCAACGACAAAGGCTGATTCAATTGGCATAAACATTAAAATAAAATCCAAGCTATTCACATTTTTCAAGTTTTCATACTGTTTATTTGAAAGTGATTCAATATGTTGCTTAACCGCTTGAACATGCGCTTTTAAATAACCTGCTCGTTCATCCTCATTATCACAATTAATATAGGCTTCGTAAGCGTTTAATGAAACTTTTGAGTCAATAATAACATCGCGGTTATCAGGCATATGCACAATCACATCAGGTCTAAACGCTTTATCAAACTCATCTTTTATTGTGATTTGAGTTTCATACTCAATGCCATTTCTAAGCCCAGATGTCTCCAAGACTCGTTCAAGTATTAACTCACCCCAGGCACCTTGCTTTTGCTTATTTCCTTTTAATGCCCGCGTTAAATTTTGTGCCTCAACATTCATTTTTTGATTTAGCTCAAAAAGTTTGCCAAGCTCACCTTTCAACGAAGCGCGCTGCTGAGATTCTTCACTATAAACTTTGTCAACTTTGCTCTTAAACTCCTCTAAGTTAGTTTTGAATGGTTTAAGAACGTCATCAAGTCTGCTCTGATTGATATCAACAAATCGTTTGCTTTTTTCTTCAAAGATATCATTAGCAAGCACTTTAAAGTTATTAGTTAATTCAAGCTTTGCAGATTCAAGCAATTTAAGCTTTTCTTCCATACCTTCAAACGTCTTTTGTAGCTCAACCTCTAATTCAGAAATACGCTTTTGTTGCTTAATTTCATTCTCTGAGTGAAATTTTAACTGGGCGTCTTTTTTCCCAATTTGATCAACCCTATCACTGTCTCTTATACACATCTGACGCTGCCGACGATCTA
>CAJXRW010000243.1 GCA_913060525.1 uncultured Gammaproteobacteria bacterium | reverse complement strand
GATTTCTGCCTGTCTCGTGGGCTCGGAGATGTGTATAAGAGACAGGTTTTTACCCTGCTTTTTGTTTTTGGGTTTTCCGTTGGCATTATTCCACTCAGTTTTTTGCAGGCTGTTTTTATTAACCCAAGACATTTGGTTGGAACAGTCACAGGGCTAGTTAATACGATTCTTATTTTGGGTGGCTCTCTAATGCAGCCATTAGTTGGATGGATTTTAAGTTTTGAATCACCTGGAGTGGCGCCGTCTGAATATACTGCTGTTGCATATCAGTATGCGTTAATTGTACTGCCTATTTCCTGGTTAATTAGTGCAATATTAGGATGGGTAATTCATAAGACTGATAAAAATGATGTATAGGTATAAAAAAGGAGCGAAAAATAAATTATCTTTGTTTTAGTTAATGAGAAATTTGATTAACGAGATTATAGTTAATACTGTGCAACATAAATTTGGATAATGGAGGAACATGGATGAAAAGTCACGATGGCTTAAGCTTTCCACTAGAAGAATATAAAAGACGTATTAATAACTTACGTCGTAGAATGGAAGAGCGTAAATTAGATGTTGTGATGATTAATGATCCAGCGAATATTTTTTATTTAACTGGTCACCAAACAACTGGATATGATCAATTCCAGACAATTGTCGTACCAATTGATAAAGCGCCATTTATGGTGCTTAGGTATTTAGAAGAGACAAATATTGCACCAAGAACTTGGATTGAAATTACGCGTTCATATATCGATACGCAAAATCCTTTAGAAGTGTTTTTAGAAACCGTCTATGAATTTGGGCTTGCGAATAAAACCATCGGTTATGAGTTAACTTGTCCATACTTTCCAAATATATCGCAACAGCATGTTATTCAGTCATTAATTGATGCAACTTTTATTGACTGTACGGGTATTGTCGAAGCAGATCGTGTTTGTAAATCTGAACTTGAAATTGACATGATGCGCAAAGCTTCTCAGGCTTGTATTGCAGGAATGTCAGCAGGTATTAAAGCATCAAAAGCTGGTGTGAGTGAGAATGATATTTCAGCTGAAGTGCATTATGCAATGTATAAAGCAGGCGGTGAATGTCCCGCAGAAAGACCTTATATTTCCGCTGGGCCGAGGGTTTTATACGGTCATGCAACTTGGGAGGGTTATATTACCAAGCCTGGTGATTGTGTATTTTTAGAAATGGCGGGTTGCTATCGCCGTTATCATGCTGCCATGATGCGTACGGTTTTATTGGGAGAGCCTTCTAAAGACATGTTGGTTGCAGAAAAGTCTGTCGTTAATTCAATTAATTTAGTATTAGAAAATATCAAGCCTGGGATGTTGGTTTCTGAAATGAGTGATATCGCAAGCACGGCAGCTCAAGAAAATTTGATAAGTGGTCGTATGGTTTCACGTTCTGGCTATTCTCTTGGTATTGCCTTTGCCCCAAGTTGGGATGAAGGGCATTTAATTAGTATTAAGCCTGGTATGGATATTGAGCTAAAAGAAAATATGACGTTTCACCTTATTCCTTGGTTGTATGGTATTGAGGGTAAACATGTTATGGCGATATCTGAAACCATTCGTATTACCAAAAATGGTGCAGAATCTTTTTTTGATTTCCCTAGAAAATTATTTATTCATGATTCTGATTTAAAACAAATAGACGAAAGACTAAAAGTATCTATTAGTTAATCATTAAGATTACAACTTTCAGTGTGAGTATGATATTTATCATATCGATTTTATTTGAGCCAGTTCGGAGAAAATTATGCTAAAGAGTTTAGCCAACGATATTAACACAAGTTTGAAAATTCACGTTATTTCAGATGATGGTGTAATCCAAAAGGGCTGGATTGATATACCAAGTCCTAGTAATCGTTCCGCTTGGGGTGTGATACGCATCCCTTATACGGTTATTGCTAATGGAAATGGTCCAACAGCAATGATTAGTGCAGGGGTTCATGGTGATGAATATGAAGGACAAATTGCTTTGAATCGTCTTTGTCATGAAATTAACCCTGAGCAAATCCAAGGGCGTGTATTTATTCTACCAGCTTTGAATATAAAAGGTTCAAGCGAGGCAACCCGTTTAACACCCAATAAACAACAAGATTTGAACAGAGTTTTTCCTGGGAAAATTGATGGGACACCTGCTGAACGGTTAGCGCATTTTATCTCTTATGTTTTAGTGCCTGAGTCTGATTTTGTGTTAGATATTCATTCAGGAGGGTACTCTTTAGATTTTTTACCTTGTGGCGTTATTCATTATAGTAAAGATAAAAAAACATTAGATGATCGGCTTAAGGTCTTAAATGCATTTAATGCACCTTATAGCTTAATTTTAGAAGAGCTTGATGGGGGTGGTATGCTTGATACCTTTGTTGAGTCACAAGGTAAAATATTTTTAAGTACGGAGTTGGCGGGTGGGCAAAAAGTGACCGCAAAAACGGTGAATATTGCGCTAGAGGGTGTTAAAAACACATTAAGATGTATGAATATATTAATAGATGGTTATGTCTCTAACGTGGCAAATACTCAATTATATACCTTGCCAGATAATGGCTTTTGTATGGCATCAGAAGATGGTGTATTTGAGCCTTTTTTTGATCTGGGTGAATCCGTCAGGCAGGGGGAAACAGTAGGGCAAATTCATCAGATTCAATATCCCCAGAAGAAGCCTATTGAAATTCACGCACCTTGCGATGGTATTGTTTTTGGTAAACGCTCCCCCGCAAGCACAAAACTAGGTGATACCCTTATCTTAATTGCCAACCCTGGTTAGCTTTCCAGTGTTCTTAAATAATCCCTTGTTTTTCTTAGTCCCTCTGATAAGCGGTGCTTGACCTCGGGATTCATGTTTTGATCTTGTGCTTCCATTTGGTTAATACAATCTAGCGCTAAATTTTTAAGGGCTTCTATTTTTCGTTGGATAGGCTTATCGGAGTTAAAAATACGATCTGCCTCTTCGCGCATATCCACAATGTTTCTCCTTAACTTGTTCAATTTTGTTTAAACGTAAATGATGATCAATTTCATTTACTATCACTTATAAGTTTATGGAAAAATTTTGGTGTTTTATAGTTGAAGGAGACATTATCCTAGATACTTTATCGAAATTTTTTTATCTGTATGCTCTTCTAGAGTTACTTTTCTTGGCATTAAATCGATTGTTATTAGTCGTATTAGTTTTAACTGATTTAATTGAGACGGGTAATTCGTGTTCTGGAATAAAATCATCTAAGTAGGTTCTTGGAAGCTTTTGTTTCAGCAATTTTTCTATACCAAGGAGTTCTTTGATTTCATCCGCACAAACAAGCGATATTGCCTGGCCATTCGCACCTGCTCTTCCTGTTCTACCAATTCTATGCACATAGTCTTCAGGTACATTCGGTAAATCAAAATTAAACACATGGGGGAGTAAATTAATATCCAGTCCTCTGGCAGCAATATCAGTTGCTACGAGTACTTGAATTTCGTTTGATTTAAAATCAGCTAAAGCTTTTGTGCGTGCGCCTTGACTTTTATTGCCATGAATTGCAGCTGCTTTTACTTTATTTTTTTCTAAGAATGTTGCTAGCTTATTTGCGCCGTGCTTTGTTCGAGTGAATACTAAAGCTTGATCAATGTTATTTTCTGTGATTATGTTTAATAATGCTGCTGATTTTTTTGCCTTATCAACGGGATGCATTATTTGATCTATTTTTGCAACCGTTGAATTGCTCTGATTAACAGAGATTTCAATGGGATTGGACATGATAGACTTTGCAAGTATTCGAATTTCAGGTGAAAAAGTGGCAGAAAATAATAAGCATTGGCGTTGTTTTGGTAAATAGCTAATCACTTTACGTATATCAGGGATAAAGCCCATATCTAACATGCGATCTGCTTCATCTAACACAAATGTTTCTACATGTTTAAGATTAATAGCACCTTGGTTATATAGGTCTAAAAATCTTCCTGGTGTAGCAACCAATATATCCACGCCTTTTTTAAGTTTCGCGAATTGAGGATTTATTTTAACGCCGCCAAATACGATAGCAGCTGATAGGTTTAAATTCTCACCATAGGTGGTGAAATTATCAAATACCTGGGCTGCTAACTCTCTAGTTGGGGTTAGGATTAAGGCTTTTATTTGTCTTGGGTTTTTTTGTTCTTGCTTAGATAGTTTTTCTAGAATTGGTAATGCAAATGCAGCTGTTTTACCTGTTCCTGTTTGAGCAGATGCCATGACATCTTTACCCTGTCTCTTATACACATCTCCGAGCCCACGAGACAGGCAGAAA
>CAJXRW010000242.1 GCA_913060525.1 uncultured Gammaproteobacteria bacterium | reverse complement strand
GAGATTTCTGCCTGTCTCGTGGGCTCGGAGATGTGTATAAGAGACAGCTCTAAGACCATTGGATTGCATTTCACCAACCACACCTGCCTCTTCCATTTCTTCAATTAATCGAGCAGCCCGATTATAGCCAATGCGCAAACGTCGCTGAACACTTGAAATAGAAGCGCGCTGAGTATCAAGCACAATTTGCACTGCTTCATCATATAACGCATCTCTTTCAGCGCTGTTATCTCCATCGTTATTATCATCCAAAGATTCCATCGTTAACACATTATCAATATAGTCTGGCTGACCTTTTTGTTGCCAACAAGCAACCACACGATGTACCTCATCATCATCAACAAACGCACCATGCACCCTGGTTGGCACACCTGTACCTGGTGCCAAATATAACATATCACCATTACCCAATAATTGCTCCGCACCTTGCTGGTCTAATATTGTGCGGGAGTCTATTTTAGATGAAACTTGAAATGCCATACGAGTCGGGATATTTGCTTTAATCAAACCTGTCACCACATCAACAGAAGGTCTTTGCGTGGCTAAAATTAAATGGATACCAGCGGCACGCGCTTTTTGTGCTAATCGAGCAATTAACTCTTCAACTTTTTTGCCCACCACCATCATCATGTCAGCAAATTCATCTGCAATAACAACGATATAGGGCAATTTTTGTAACAATGGTGCTTCTGATTCCTGCCCTGGATGCAATTTTATCCATACAGGATCTTTTACAGGTTTATCCGTATTTTCAGCCGCAACAATTTTATCATTCAGCCCGGCAATATTTCTAACACCCATAATTGACATGAGTTCGTATCGACGATCCATTTCCTTCACACACCAACGCAAGGCACTCGCCGCTTCTGTCATATCTGTCACCACAGGCGTCAATAGATGAGGTATCCCCTCATAAATTGATAATTCTAGCATTTTCGGATCAATCATGATTAGGCGCAAATCGTTTGGGGTTGCCTTATATAACATACTAATAATCATGGCATTCACACCAACAGATTTACCAGAACCCGTTGTCCCAGCAACCAGCAAATGCGGCATTTTTGCTAAATTAACCGCTTGAGCTTTACCAGAAATATCTTTACCTAACGCCATCGCTAAAGGCGATTTAAGCTTTGAGAATGCTTCTGAACCAATTACTTCTTTAATGACAACCATTTCTCGCACATCATTAGGTAACTCTAAGCCCACATAGGGCTTGCCAGGAATAACTTCAACTACCCTGACACGTGAAGTTGATAGCGATCTCGCTAAATCTTGTGATAACGATGTCAACCGACTGACTTTAACACCTGGTGCAAGTTCCAACTCATATCGTGTTACAACAGGCCCTGGATACACACCTGCAACGGTTACCTTAACGCCAAAATCAGCCAATTTTTCTTCAACCAATAAGGACATTTTTTTCAATGTTTCTTCAGAAGCACCTGGTGGTTTTTCACCTGGCTCATTTAATAAACTTAATGGCGGTAGTTCGCCACCAAAAGAAGTAACATTAATTTTTGGACTTATCGTGGCTTCAGTCTTATCTGGAGCTTGAGATTTTTTATCTTTTTTAGGCTTTTTAGGCAATACTGGTTCGCTAAAAACAATTTCCTGTTGATTTGCTTCTTCGACAAATACTTCATCACAGCTTTTCTCATTTTCGACAATTTCCGCCATCTTGGTATCTAAATCTAATTCATCATCTTGACTCATTATCTTCTTATTATCTAACGACGATTTTTTATCTACTTTAGGTTTATCTGCTTTCTTGGGTCGTATAAATATTTTTTTAATCGCCGCAATAATCGCTCTAAAAATTGTTTTCAAAGTATAATAAATTCCTTTTAACCAGGATATCCCTGAAAATAAGGTTAGCCCAAACAAAAAACTGGCTGATAAAATTAAAATCGTACCTGGTAGATTAAAATGTTGCTTTAGTATTGTCTCAACATAGTCTCCAATTATACCACCATTACCTTGCGGCATGTCTGCCTGTATATCAACTAAAACAATAGCAGCTAAAGCGCTACCAGATATAAAATTTATTATGACACCCAGCCATCTTAATATATTTAAAAAGATACCTCTTTGCTCAATATTTTCTCTTTCTACAAATATCACCCAAATGCCATATACCAATAAAAATGGAATAACATAGCCAAAAAAACCAAACAACAAAAAGATAAAATCGGCTGTATATGCACCAACCTTACCACCCGCATTAACGATAGTATGGTTTGAATAAGAAACGGATATACCTGGATCAAATGGTGAATAGGTAAACAATGCTAATAGTATAAAAATTGAAAAGGCACCGACCAATATTAAAAAGCATTGTTTTACACGTTCTAATAAGATGTCTTTTTTAATGTCAGACTGTTTTTTGTTTGCTCGTTTAACCACTAAATCAACTAATTTTTAATATTCGTTAATGGTTATTATAGATGATGATACCTTAAAGCATAATACCTGCTTGTTTACTATTAACAGAGAATTAGACTAAACTTGTTATATCCGAACAAGGTTATCATTAATCATTCATGAAAAGAATTATTATCTGTGCAGATGATTTTGGCTATAACGAAGCCGTTAGCTCTGGAATTATTAAGCTATTACATTATGGCACCATAAATGCAACTAGCTGCATGGTCAATATGCCTATATCAAAAACCCATGCGCAACAATTGATAAATACTGTCACAGATAATACAGACATTGGATTGCATTTAAACTTTACTGAAGGCGTGGGGTTATCAAACGGTAAACCATTTCAACCTTTAAAATCTCTTTTAATCAAAAGCCATCTCAATCAGCTCGACTATCAACATGTGTATACTGAAATAATGAGTCAGGTTAAAAAATTCATCCAACTATTCAATAAAAACCCTGACTTTATAGATGGTCATCAACATGTGCACCATTTACCCACTATAAGAAAAGCACTAATTCATGCATACTTTGATATAAAATTAGATAAATCATCAACCTATATACGTTCAGTAGCAAATATTGCAGGAAGAAAAAGCGTTAAAACACACATCATAAAATCAACAGGTGCTAATAACTTATTGAAGCTATTAAAGAAATTCAACATCCCAACAAATAATAATTTTTCAGGAATATATAACTTCGACCATACCGTTCCTTTCAGTAAAACCATGAGTGACGCTTATCATAAAATTCAAGATAAAGGTATTATCATGTGTCATCCAGGACTAAACAGTATAGAAAGTGATGTATTACAAAATTCCAGGCCAAAAGAATTCGAATATTTATTATCCGAGCAATGTCGTAGTGATCAACGTGAAAACAACATAGTATTAGAGAGTGGTCGCAAATTATTTAACACTTCTAAAAATTAGAATTTCTATAAAACCTTATCTCGCAATTCATCATTCCTAATGAATAGGTTCATTTGAATTTGTGAAATTATTACACTTTAAACTCATAGATACGTATAATACAAAAAAAATTTTGGAATCAATATGCGATCAAGCGGACGTGCTAATAATGAAATGAGAAAAGTAAAAATTACAAAAAACTATACCTTACATGCTGAAGGCTCAGTACTAATTGAATTTGGAAATACCAAAGTACTCTGCAATGCATCTGTAATTAAAGGCGTACCCAGATTTTTGAAAGATCAAAACCAAGGGTGGATAACAGCTGAATATGGCATGTTACCAAGATCAACGCATAGCAGAATGGATAGAGAAGCGGCAAAAGGCAAGCAATCTGGTCGAACCCAAGAAATACAAAGACTAATTGGAAGATCAATTCGAGCCGCTGTTAATTTAAACGAAATACCAGACTACACCATAAAAATCGATTGTGATGTTATTCAAGCGGATGGAGGCACCAGAACAGCCAGTATAACTGGAGCAAATATAGCCTTGCAGGAAGCAATAATTTATATGAAAAATAATGGTCTTATTTCCAAAGAAGCAAACCCGATTAAAAACAAGGTTGCAGCCATATCCGCTGGAATATATAACAACGAGCTTTTATTAGACCTAGACTATGAAGAAGACTCATCTGCTGAAACGGATATGAATATTGTCATGAATGATCATTACGAGATCATTGAAATTCAAGGCACCGCTGAAGGCAAAGCATTTAGCAAGGAAGAATTCTTGGAACTTTTAGATATCTCACAACAAGGAATATCACAAATTTTTTCAATGCAATAAAGTGTAATAGTTTAGACCTGGTCTGACACTTCGCTTGAAAAAGAGAGAGTTACTCAATTTGATTATGGTGTTGAAACATCAATCA
>CAJXRW010000241.1 GCA_913060525.1 uncultured Gammaproteobacteria bacterium | reverse complement strand
ATCTACACAGAGTAGATCGTCGGCAGCGTCAGATGTGTATAAGAGACAGCTGCCATATAGATCACATTGATCGTGGTATCCGATTTTCCGCTAATCGCTTGAACAAAGAATTTGAGGTTAAAAGAAGTGGCAATTTATACAGTATCCGAATTTATCAACATGGATTAATTCGCAAAAAACTTATCCAACATTATCAGGCCGTTAGTCCTGACCACCTACATGACGTCATTTCTACGTCAGACGAAGCTCAATGTGCTTGATTACGACCTGAGTACTCCTTAAATATATGAGATCAAGCACATTTAGTACTCATTATCTTCATCATAAAAATCAATATCATCCTCATCCAAGTCATCATATTGATATAATTCTTCAGCATCTTGGCGTAGTATTTGAATTAACTCTTGAAAATGAACAGGACACTTAGCCTTAAACTCAACTAATTCATTTGTTGACGGGTGTATAAAAGCCAATTTAAGTGCATGTAATGCCTGGGTTTTATATGACCTTAATATATCTTTTAGCTCCTGACTCATATTCCCGTTTATCTTCAATCGCTTGTTATATAGTGGATCACCCAATAACGGTGCATTAATATGTGCCATATGTACGCGGATTTGATGCGTTCTTCCAGTCTCTAATTTACAGCGAATTCGAGTGTGACTCCGATAGCGTTCTAAAATATTAAAGTGAGTAATGGCTGGTTTTCCTAATTTGGTCACTGCCATTTTTAATCTATTATGAGGACAACGACCAATTGCCGCATCTATCGTACTGCCAGAGGTAATATAGCCGCAGGCAATGGCTTCATATTCACGTTTAACTGTTCTTGCTTGTAGCTGCTCAACTAACGAGTTGTGTGCCTTTAAAGTTTTAGCAACCACCAATAAACCGCTCGTATCCTTATCAAGCCGATGTACAATACCACAGCGAGGAATATTTCTAAGGCCTGGGCAATAAGCTAATAAGCCGTTGGATAAGGTTCCATCATTATTTCCCGCTCCAGGATGTACAACCAACCCAATTGGTTTATTGATAACGATCACATCCTCATCTTCATAAATAACATTAAGATCAATATCTTGCGCCTGCCACTCCGTTTGAACCGAAAGCTCTGCTGATAACACAACCTCCTCGCCACCAAGCAGCTTTTCTTTGGCCTTACGGATTTCCCCATCAATTGTGACATTACCTTGTTTAAGCCATTTCTGTAATTGTGAACGAGAATAATCGGGGAAGCATTTTGACAATACCACATCAACACGCTCACCAGCCATCGAAAGATCGACTGTCACGTTTTGCAGTATTTCATCTGATAGTTTATGCTTAGACAAAGTAGTTATCCGTCTTTAGATACAAGATAGACATTTAACCAAAATAAACTTTAGACTGCCATCACATAGGTTAAAAAAGTATGAAAAAATTGCGCAACTTTGTCTCGCTAGTCGTAATATCACTATTTTTATTTGGCTGTGCAAAAGATGACACCATGCCCTATCAGGGAGATTCGCCAGAATACATCTACGCAATTGGCCACAATTTTTTAAAAGACCATAGCTATAGCAAAGCAATTGAAGCGTTTCGCTCTCTAAATGCTCAGTACCCTTTTGAAAAATACAGCAAACTTGGCATGCTTGAAATGATTTATGCCTATTACCAAAAATCAGACGAGGCAATGGCACAAGCCATCGCCAAGCAATATATTAAACTCTACCCTAACTCTGACAATGTTGGTTATGCTTATTACATGCTGGGTGTTGTCAACTTTAATAATGGCAGAGGGTTCCTACAAAAATACTTGCCATATGACATGTCAAAACATGACACCCAAAATTATAAAAAAGCATTTGATGACTTTGACAAAGCAATCGCATTAGACCCTACGGCATCGTTTGTTCCTGATGCACGCAGAAGGATGATTTACTTAGTCAATGTTATAGCTCAATATGAATTAAACATTGCCGAATATTATTACAGGAAAGGTGCGTATGTTGCGACAGTAAATCGTGCGCAAAAAATTATTCAACATTACCCTAATTCGGAACAAGTTGAACAAGCACTGGTTATTGCGGCTAAATCATATAAAAATTTAATGCTTCCAACTCAAGCCGCTGAAACAATGGAAGTATTAAAAGCTAACTTCCCTAAAAACCCATACTTAACTGAACTTGAAAAGGCTCAGCAAAAATCTTCGGTTATGATCAACTAAACTTCAAAGCGTGTACCTAACCACAACCCAAAAATACCTAAGTCAATACGCTGAAAAAGTTTCGATTGAAGCTTCATCAAAGTTTATCGTCAATAAAAACTATGCTCATACATTAGTCATCCCTATGTGTGACGAGCTGAGCAACTACCAAAGACTCATAAACAACATTCAAACCCTATATTTCAATGCACCACTATTAGTCATTTTTGTCATTAATCATCATGAAAATACCCCAAATGAAGTTGTTAGAAATAACAAGGCATTAAAAGAATTTTTAATATCTGGCTATGAAAACACCCAGCTATTAGAAAACTGCTTTTTGCTTAATGTAACTAAAGATATTGATATCATCATTTTTTATATGTGTGAAAAAAATGCCTTACCTGTTAAACAAGGAGTTGGATTAGCACGCAAAATTGGCTGTGATTTTGTGCTTGACGTAATAACCAATCATCACCTTTCAAATATAAAGTGGATTCACAGCACTGATGCCGATGTAATCTTACCTGAAAATTACTTCACACAATTAGAATATATCTGCCCCACAAAATATAGCGCCTGTGTTTATAACTTTATACATTATGTTAGCGATGATACTAATTCTGAAATAAAAAATGCTATATGCATATATGAACGATCATTACACCAGTACGTTAATGGGCTTCGTTATGCAAATAGCCCCTATGCGTACCATACAATAGGCAGCCTCATTGCCATATCGAGTCATTATTACTCAATAGTGAGGGGTTTCCCCAAAATAAGTGGTGCGGAAGATTTCTACATGCTAAATAAACTTGCTAAAACTGCGCCTGTGACTACGATAAACAATGCCCCCATCAAAGTACAAGCCAGGCTTTCCGATAGAGTACCATTTGGTACTGGCCCCGCACTTAAAAAAATTATTGATAAGGATAACAACTACATTAAACAGTTAACCTACCCACAAGTATATTTTGATCAATTAAAAATAGTAATCCAACATATTAATCAGGGAAAATATCATGAATTATCAAATCATAAAAAAATATACAACATATTAGAAACACTCGGTTTTTTTAATGCCATACAAAAAATTGAGAAAAATAATGCGAACCCAACAAAACGGGTTCAGCATATTCACCATTGGTTTGATGCGTTTAAAACTTTAAAATTTATCCGCTTAATATCAAAAATATGACTTTAGAATACAGAGGCTAAATTTACTAATTTAACAACTGACGCGCAGCTTTTTCAGTCACAATACTAGCCACCATGCAGGTGACCAAAATTAACAGAATGGTTCCATTCAGAATATAATCCCCAATAATATGATTATTATACCCAACTAATATTATTGCCAATGTCGCAGCAGCATGTGATGAACTAAGTCCAAATATAACCTTACGTTGAGCAGTGCTATAGCCTAGCGTTTTTTGTGTTGCATAGGCTGCTAACCATTTACCTATTAAAGCAATCACTGAAAGAAATATGGCAACAATCAGCGTTCTAAACCCAGAAAAAATCAGCGGTACATTTACAATCATCCCTACACTAATTAAGAAAAATGGGATAAAAAGTGAATTACCAATATACTCAACTTGTTCCATTAATTTTTGATTATTTGATACAAAACGATTAAGCGCCAAACCTGAAAAGAAAGCACCGATAATGGCATCTAAACCTGCTATTTGAGCCAAAATGGAGGCAAAAAACACAACGGCTAATAAAAATATATAATGTGCATACGTCTCGTTCTTAAAAAAATCAAAAAACCATTTTGTCACTAACGGAATTATTTTGAGCATAATTACCGTGAAGATAACCAGAGATAAAACCAAACCAAGCCAAAATGTATAATCCAGATTTCCAGCTTTATTTTTTACGATGACTGCCAACAGGATCAAAACCAAAGTATCGGTCAATATTGTGCCACCAACCGTAATCGCCACAGCTTGATTTTTTGCCACACCCAAGCGACTAACAATTGGATATGCAACCAAAGTATGCGTAGCAAACATACTGGAGATTAGAAGGCTAGCATCGAAATCATACTGTAATAAATAATAGCATCTGTCTCTTATACACATCTCCGAGCCCACGAGACAGGCAGAAATCTCG
>CAJXRW010000240.1 GCA_913060525.1 uncultured Gammaproteobacteria bacterium | reverse complement strand
AGATTAAATTTAGCTGCATCTATTTTCTGAATAATTTCGATCAATACATTTTTTGCTAATTTTGTTTTTTCTTGCAGCTGATCTAGAAAATCAGCCATTGATATAGGTGAGTCAATTGGCTTTGAATGTAGATTATGCTGAACATTAGCAGTTTCTAATGTTTTTTCAGCGTTATATTCTTCACGCTGAATTGTACTCTTGGTTATTTGCAAGGTCTCATTTATTTTCTTCACAACCTGTTCAACATAGTTAATTTTTGAAAGATCAATTTCATAAATCACATCTTGATGTAACAATTCCCACAGCTCTTTAAAGTAAGCCTTATATTTAACAGGATTAACATGATAACGCCTAACCTTGGTGAACTCATTTCTAGCATCATCTACTTTAATACTTTGCTGTTGCGTTAACTCAGAAATCAGTTTGTCCAATTTAATTTCTTCAGCTTCAAAAAATTTATGGTTTTGGTCTGATCGCAACGTTTCAGCGAGTAAGCTTTCACTTAAAATGTATTTTGCATCTTTGTCTAAAGCCCCGTTATCTGCTAATTCATCAATGATTGCGTCAAGTTCTCGCCTCGTATATCTGGGTTTATCCTCGTAATTGGTGATTTGTTTAAATATTTCTTCAACTGTTTGTTTAGTTTGTTGTTTAAACTGACTTCTTCTATCATTAAATTCATCTTGCAAGCCTTTAATAAAATTATCTTCCATTGCAAAAACTGACAGCTTATTGATGTCCACAAATTCAAGATCATCCAATACTTCACTATCCATACGCTCTAAGTTTTTGTTTACACATAAACGCAAACCACGTCCAACCTCTTGGACACGCTTCATGTTATTATCAGACTGCCTTAACAAACATAATTGGAATACATTCGGATTATCCCAACCTTCTCGTAAGGCTGAATGGGCAAAGATAAAACGTAGCCTAAAACTTGCGTCTAACAATTTTTCCTTATCCCGCATAATGGCGTTATATATTTCATTTTCAATATCTCTAACGGTTTGATTAGCACCCCCTTTTTCTAATTGTGCTGACTTCTTCTTATCTGCTGCAAAATAACCACCATGCACTTCGTGTGCCTGCCACTTTTGCAAGTAGTCTTTATAAGCTTGAGAAATATCGTCACGCAATAAATACTGATCAACATATTGTTGATAAGTCTGTTCGAATACATCTTGCAGAAGGCCTTTATCATCTTCTTTATCAAAGTCACGATAATCTTTTACCGTTTCAACAAAAAATAAGCTGATACATTTAATCCCTTTTTGAAACAAGTCATATTCTTTCTGAAAATGCTTACTAATGGTTTCTTCAATCATTAAACGTTTCAATACATCTATTTGTGAACCCGTTGCGGTTGACCATGATTCCCCAAGCTTCAAAGACTCGCCATTGGAAAGTTTAATCAACTTTTTTTGTCGATCAATTGTCGTGATTGTCAGCCCTTTGTAATCTTCATTTTTTGTTTTTTCAAATAAGATATTTGACGCATTTTCTATCGGTGTTCTAATTTCTTTAAGCTTACCTTCTTTTGACTTGGCAACCACAACCACCTGTGCTCGTTCACCTTTGGTATTAATGGCTTTCAGGTACAAATCAGCTCTGGCATGTTTGGGTAGATAGAAATTGGCTACTTCTATTTTTTTAACCAATTTACGTTCGTATGCATCAAAAGCATCCAGCACATAAAGCATATTCTTCACTTCTTTAAAAGTGGCAGAATAACGGATCATAAAAAGTGGATCAAACTTATCAATCGCAGTTAATGTTGCCTTACCTGATAACTTTTGTGGTTCGTCGATAATCATCACTGGACGTTTGGTAGCAATTGCTTCTATTGGCGTACTTTCGTCATACAAACCAATAAACCCTTCAGCTTCATTATTAATAACATTTGTGTCCTTATTAAAGGCGTGATTCGTAATAATCATCACTTGTAAGTCCAAGCCGCCCGTAAAATCATTTATTGCCCCAGGCAGTGCATTTTTCTTGGAAGACTTTTCTGTTTTATACTCTCGTACAGTCGCTTTTTTGTGATAAATACTTTTAAAATAATGCTCCGTGGTTTCAAATGTTTTTATCACGCCTGCTTTAATCGCAATACTGGGCACTACAATGACAAAGTGATTTAACTTGTATTTACTATTCAATTCAAAAATGGTTTGAATATAGCTAAAAGTTTTACCTGTTCCTGTCTCCATGCAAATATCCAAAACAGGATAATCTTTTTTATTTAAGCCTGACAAATCAACTTCGGATACATTCAACTGATTTTGTCTTTGAATTTGACGTATATTGTTTTTAATTACCTTAAAATCGTCTGTGTTTAATTGAGACTGAGTGCTTTCAATGGCTAAACCATGTAACTGATCTACTTGTTCAGTTAAAACACTATGTTTATGAAAACGAACACCTTTAAAAACATCTACAATACTTTTAACAGCATCTGCTTGGAACGTTTGCTCTTTATAATGAAAGTGCTTTTTTGCCATGTTATTTCCTTTCTCTTATCAAGTAGTCGGCATGATATTCAAATTTTTCTTTCCAGTTTTCTGTTAGCCCCATCGCTTTAATATCAACTTTATATTTTGTAATCAACATTTCCAGTCGAGATAACCATTCTGATTCTGGTGCTATTAAACGCAATACACTATGCATTGCAAATATCATAGCTGATGTTTTATGTTGGTCTAAAACAGTTAGCGCAGATTTAGGTAATTTCATTTTGACGGCGTAATCTCTATTCCAGACCCTGCCATGATGTGCACACTGATTTCTAAGAATAGTTAAACAGTGGAACCATGATTCAAATAAAGTAACTGGCAATCCAAAATCTTGAGCAATAGCTTTTTTATACTCAAAATGTAATAAGCCATATAGCTTTGACCACATGCCTTTAGTGGTTATTTCAGCTAAAACCCAACAAGGCAAATCTTGTCCATTATATTTACCTTCTTTAATATAGTGCTTTAAAAATAACTCGTCCTGATGCTGACGTTTTGCCTTAGGTATAATCTCATTTAAAATAACTTGATATGACCGCTCTAGCTTTGCGCTATACCGATTAAATATAGACTTTTCTAAATACCAATGATTATTATATTTAAGTGACATCACGTTATTCATAACCGTTCTAAAAGCAACTTCAATTCTTTCTATTGCATCGAGAAACAACATACGCAGAGATTTATCAAACACATATAGATGTGCCACTTTCTCAAAGGTGACATTCTCTTTAAAGATATGCGTTCTTTTATTATTTTCTACATGAGGAATTTCATAGTAATACAAATAACTTTGAAACCGATAGTAACTGATATATTTTAACTTATGCTGTGCATAGGTCATATTATTGACAATTAGACCGCGAGCTTTAAGAAGTTTAATTTGTTCAGTAACGGTTAAAGCATGCTTGATTGACTGAACATTAGGCAGTTGATCCATCATATTGACCACCCATAAAAAAAGACCCGCATCGGTACGCATTGTGAAGAGGCGTTGCGGGTACTATCACTGAGAATTATATGCATTAATTGCTGTTTTACAAGTGACTTGAGTTTATTTATTAACTTAATCATTAAACACTATGCACCGATTTTCCAGCTTCTAACCCTAAGTTTTCTATACCTGTATAATAACTGTTAATGGCTAAGGCTTCGTGTAAATAGTGCACTTCTTCAAACTGGTTAGCATGCGCTTTAAGTATCGCTTCCAAATGTTTTGGTTCTGTATGCGCATCAATTAAAAATAATTTTTCATCAATAATATAGTAGTGATAGCCGTCTTCTAATTGTGTTTCAAATATTTTTTCGCTTAGCATCACACCTTGTCTTAACAAAGCTTCGCACAATACGATTTCTCGATTTTCAGGAGAAATAGTCACTTTCAGTTTATCTAGTGCTTTTTGGTCTTTAAAGTCATGCAACATCAGTTGTTTATCAATTTGTAATACTGAATCCACCACTTCAAAACAACGAAAACCAAAATCAGTTTTATTTAGATTTTCTTCTAGCTGATTGGCTTTAGCTAAATCCTCTTCACTGGCGTTACGTTTATTGCGTAATGTTTCAATCTCTGCTTTGGTATCTGTTTTAATTTTTTCACCCGCACGGCGTATGCGTTCTTTACCGATTTCACAAATGTTTTTATAGCCTGCTTTGTAAGCTTCTGATTTTTCATCTGTGGCTTCTGGTAGGTTTACCATGATGTATTTTCTGCAACCACCGTCTTCTGTATTTAGATTCATTACTGCATGAGCTGTTGTCTGTCTCTTATACACATCTCCGAGCCCACGAGACAGGCAGAAATCTCGT
>CAJXRW010000239.1 GCA_913060525.1 uncultured Gammaproteobacteria bacterium | reverse complement strand
CGAGATTTCTGCCTGTCTCGTGGGCTCGGAGATGTGTATAAGAGACAGCCCAAGGAAGTTATCAATGAAAATTTTATCCAAAATGTGTTTGATTCCTCTATCAGCATGCCTGTTATCTATGACGGCTATGGCTGATACCATAATGAATCAAGTGGGCGGATTATATGACCCTACCCTGGCGCCAACGGCACAAATGCCGGTACTATGTGTGCAGAATGGCAGCGGCAGCAAATATACGGAATGGGATTACGGACAGGCATTAGATCCCAATGCCGTGAGCGGCAATGATTATTATTGGGGCGCTGCTGTAAGGCTTGGTGGGTGCTCTGAACAGGATATATACTTTGGCTGGCTAAATGTATCAGGAGCGACCGTAACTTACGCGCCCCCCACAGGTTCGCATATTATATTATTAGATCCTGCCATCACCAGCGAAGCTTTTACTGGCACCTTAGGTTATACCCAGATTGGTGTGGACACTGGCTCTGACTTTCCGACTAATCCTTCATCGCTTAGCCCAGAACAAACCACTTGGTTTGCCGGCATTAATCTATCGGGTTTTGAATTTTCAACCATGCCCAATGCGACGGTAATCCCGAATTTATCCGAAGAGGACAAAGATACCAGTTATTCTGACCTAGTCGCTACAGGACATTTTCTTACCGAAGGAGCAAATATAGTTCGTCTCCCCCTGCGTTGGGCTTATGTTAAACCCTACGGACCTGAAGGAAGTACCACGTTTGACAGCGCCTATTTTACTAATTTATATATTCCTGCTTTGCAAACCATCATAACACATGGTTACTATGCCATTGTTGACCTACATGCTTATATGCACTATGCCACTGTTGGCAATCAAGTTGCGGGCTGTAGTGACAGCGGCCCTTGCCCTGATGGTACGCTTGATACGAATGCCGATGATTATGTTAATACATGGCTTGCTTTATGGCAGAACATCCAAAAATATCCAGAAATTAAACCAGACCACCTGTTCTTTGACCTAGTCAACGAGCCTGCTAACCGCTCAGATGAGTCGCCATTGACACCCCAACAGGCTTTTGACACTGAAGTTGCTGTCATTAAAGCATTACAAGAAGCTGGCTACCCAGGATATATTCTGGTGGAAGGCAGCGATTGGACTGGTCTACATAGCTGGGAAGATTCTGGCAACGCTGCCCAGTTTAGTCGTGAGAATTTTAATGCAGCGGGAATTAACGACCTAAGCCACATAATTATCAACGTCCATCAATATCTAGATAGCAATTATAGTGGTACTCAGACCACATGCCTTCAGGACCTGAGCACCACCGGTCCTGGCGGATTCAATCTACAAGCATTTGTCGACTACTTACAGACCAACCAGTTGAAAGCAATGGTGACTGAGTTTGGAGTCGGTAGCGACCAAGCCAGTTGTACCCAGCCCCTGAAAGACCTATTAGATTATCTTTACGCTAATTCTTATACTACAGAAAAAGGCTACGGATTTATTGGCTGGACAGCTTGGAGCACAGGTCATGGCTGGGGGAACTACAATCTGGTGATCACTCCTGATGACTGGAAAGATGCTATTATATCTCCATATTTTGGTCTCCAGCAATAAAGGCGGACTTGCTAAAATAGTTTAAGTAGCTTTGAGTCATTCCCTAGCTCTATGACTCAAAGCTTCTAAATACCCCAGGAGCTTATGTACAATAACTGATAAGGAAGGAACGATGATGAAGCAGTCGTTAAATAAGTTTATTAAAGTTCTATTGGTGTGTAGCCCTATTGTTTGTCTAGCAAGTAATGCTTATGCAAATAAGAATTATACATGGTGGTGTTCGGAATCAACATGCGGTTCGAGTGAGGATGATCCCTGGATAGATACACAGGTAGGAGAAGATATTACGAATCATTATACTATTTGCTGTGGCACAGAGGGTTATAGTTGTAATCAGCCAAGTTCAATGAACTTACATGCTGACAGTTCAGAACTAATTGCAAATACTGTTGCGTATTGTAACGATAGTTATGACGCTAATAATGCTGGAATGCAGTTTAAAGTGGGTAACGCTAATCTAAATAAACGTAGTTTTAAAATTTATCAGGTCGTATGTACCGCCGAACAAAATTACACAATTAACCACGATGGGTTTGCTGATACATCTGACTGGAGCGAGAGTAACGCTTATTGTGGTGACCTGATGTGATCTTGGTTTTGTATTCAAAATCAGGTAATGCCAGCGACAAATGACGTTCAGAAAAGTTTATTGTTATTACTTACATAGGTTAGTTAGTTCAGCTTTCAATTTTGTAATTTGGTAGAGACTTATTCCAATAGTTATATATCCGACTCCAATCTTTAGCAATTCGGTCTTGTTGTTTATCACCTAAAGCTTTCTTGTCTCTATTTATCACCTGAACAATATCTTTAGCAAACGATGAGGTGTTTTTGGCTAATAAAGAATAAAATGAATATTGACCTTTCTGACCACCAAAGCTTGAGGTTTCTTTTAGGGAAGAAAAGCTATGTGAGAGACAATCAATAATGCTTTCAATTGCTTGGTGATATATTTCACGAATAACATATAGTGCTAAATGGTCTTGAAAGGATCTAGTTGTTTTTAAGATAGCTTCTATATGTGTAATATAAAGCGAGTAATAAATAGCCCGAATTCTGCCTGTTTTGCTATGCCAACCATCCCGATAATGGGAAGAGTTATTAATGGTTACATCACCCCAGAATGTTAGTTGACCATAAGGGGAAATGGCTCCCATTGGGTCGGCTGGTGAAAATGTATCAAACCCTGAGCTATGAGCAGTACGAGCATCCCATAAATCTTTTTGGTTCTCAATATGATGATTATATTGGTCAACACTATGTTGAATAATAGGTAGGAAAGAAACAGCATACCTGTATAAATACTCTGTTTCTCGAAATCCTTCTTTATTATGTGTATTATAGTTCCAACGACCGACTTTAGCGCCATTCTTTCCTTTATTGACTTCACTTTCTAATGCAGTAAAAAAATTATAAAGAATATCATCCTGGTTGATTTTTTCTTGTATACTAGGGCGAACCTCTACTAGTAATTCTTTAAATTTTAAGAGAATGTTATTAAGATTTCGATCATGGGTGGGGACTAGCAGTTCACTTGGGTCAACATGTTGATCAATAGCCCTTAATGCCCGTGTTGTTTGACCAGAGTCATGCATTTTAATTTGATAGCCATCTGGGGATCCGCTGGATAGTCCCTTTTCAAGGTGGCTTTCCCACTGAGCGACATTATTAATAAATTCCTTCCATTGGTCGGAGCGTGATATCTGATCACAGTTTTGCAACCAACCACCAGATTTTGATAAAAAAGGATTTTCACTTTTATGGTTTTCTGGCACTTGAGTGAAGTCAACCCAGCGACTAAAAAGGTGTTCTGATATTTGAGTATTACTCACTCTATCACTCACCCCGCCAGGTTGCTTCTGGCCCTTCTCGTCTTCAATGACCAGAGGGGATATTCGGTCAGACATATTTGCAATTTTTATTACGGGGTCAATTAAAAATCGCACAAAATAATATGCGGAGGTCTGACCTGTCATGCTATTATTATGTCCATATTTGTCTTCAATAAACTTAAAATCTTCGTCTAACATCTGTAAATATTCTGATGCACTGCAATGTTCTTGGGTTAAACGTCGCTGACCAGAAAACATATGCTCTTTAAAACCTGTTCCCAATAAGCCCATTACTAATTTAGGATCGCTACAGATTACACGGTTACGAGAGCTAAATCGTACATTAAACTTTAAAAAAATTAGATTGATTTTAAGCGCATTTTGCTGGTGTTCTTGCCACTTACTAGAATATAACGAGGTAGAGCGATTAATTAAGTTTACTATAATCTCAAAAAACCGACGATAATCACGCCGAGATGAGCCACCAATAATGTCACGCCTTAGTGGATTGGAGGTTAATATGTCAGATTTGTGATGTATAGGCATATAAATAATAGTCCTTAATTTCTGGATGGTATAATTCCCAAAAAACTGTATATAGATGAATTAAATGCTATGTGTTTATAGGAAATTCTAACACTCTAGTTGTCAGAAAACTAGAATCCCTCCAAAAACATTATCTAATATCGTTATATTCAGATTAAACATTAACTCAACTAATCAAAGTAACGAAGTAATCTTAACCTGCAGCTAAAGTTGTATTAAAAACAATCAAATTTATTTTTCCTTTTAGATAACGCATAATTGGCTGTGTTCAAATTAGATAAGTATAAGCGTCATTAGTTTATACCCAATCAAACAGAGGAATTGTATAGATACTGTCTCTTATACACATCTCCGAGCCCACGAGACAGGCAGAAATC
>CAJXRW010000238.1 GCA_913060525.1 uncultured Gammaproteobacteria bacterium | reverse complement strand
GCAGCGTCAGATGTGTATAAGAGACAGGAAATATACTGAGCAGACTCATTTCATTGCTTGATGGAAAGGAAAGCTGGTACAAGTTTGCATCACTATCCACCTGATCATAATCAGGATACTTATAGCTTAGAATATACTCTTTCAAATTTAAAAATAACTCTACGTTATCTTCAATCCATTTTTTATTTAACTTTACCTCTTCCAGCCGATCTTTTGATAGATGTGTCGCATATTTCTTATTAGCTGGTAATATAATTGGAGGTTCACCCCATTTCTTTTTTATGCCCCAAATCAACCCTTCCAATTTTTCAAGTGTTATTTCCCTTAGCTCGGGCAAATCCAACCTAATAAAACAATCCTGGTTCTTATAACTATAGTGTTGCCCTAAGTGCAAAACAGGTGCATTAAATAAATTATTAAACCCTAGAATCCCACTTACAATAATAGCCTGTTTATAGACTTGATCATCTATAGTTAGTCCACCTTTAAAATTAGAAAATCGATCCTGATCCATCAATTTATTATAATTTTGTAACAAATAGCCCCAAATTTCTTTTTTTGTCATTAGTCGTTTTGCTAACGCTATAGTGACCTCTATATCTACCATTGCATCATGCGCACGTCCCCCGACATGCAACTTATTGTCTAAATTAAGATTTTCCAATTTGAAGCTAACTTTACCATCAATTTCTGGCCATTTTAGAATGTCATTCGCAAATAGAAAATAAATTGGGATGAGTGGATATATATCCATCCTTGAACAATTGTTCGCAAATTGGTGGGTATATGGTGAAAATAAGTTTCTATGAAAAGAAAACCGAAGAAACTCGTCATCAAACCCTAAGGTGTTATAACCAATACTAATAGTTCCAGGATAATTAATTAACTCATGAATTTTCTTTATAGCTTCATATTCACAAATACCATTCTGATTTAGATACTTGATACCCAAATGATGCGTAATACTTGCTCTAGGATCTGGTATTGTATCTGGATTTAGCTTCACCAGGATTTCATGTCGCTCTAACTCGTTTAATTCGAAATCTGTTCGAATGGCGGCAAATTGAAATATCTGATCAAAACATTTATTTATACCAGAGGTTTCTAAATCATAAAATAAAAAAGTTTTTTCCATTATGGAAATCAATATATCAGGAAGTAAGACAACGCTACCATAGAATAAATAAACTAATCAATTCATGATAAATAAACAAATAGAAATAAAAAAAGCGCATATATGCGCTTCTTAAATAAGTTCATTTTTTTACATTATACTAAAGCAGCTTTAGCCTGCTCCACTAATTTTGCAAAATCATCTTTATTGTATACAGCCATATCCGAAAGGACTTTACGATCAAGCTCAATACCAGCTTTCTTAAGCCCATTGATAAACGAGCTGTAACTCATGTCATGTTGGCGCACAGCGGCATTAATACGAACAATCCATAATGCACGAAATTGACGCTTTCTTTGCTTACGGTCACGATACGCATATTGCCCTGCTTTTATAACTGCTTGTTTAGCAACTCTATATACTCTTGAGCGGGCACCGTAATAACCTTTTGCTTGACTCAATACTTTTTTATGGCGACGGCGTGCTTGTACGCCTCTTTTAACTCTTGGCATAATTTATCTCCAATTTAACAGACTATTTTATGAATGCGGTAGCATTTGATTAATACTAGCAACATCTGACTTAGCGATTTGACTCATCCCTCTTAAATGACGCTTACGCTTAGTTGTCATTTTAGTGTTGATATGAGCACGGTTTGCTGCTCGATGTTTGAATCCACCCTTGCCTGTTCTTTTGAAGCGTTTTAGTGCACTACTATTTGATTTTAACTTTGGCATATTGATTACCTTATTCGCGCATTGTTGACATTATTATTTTTTCTTAACGGGAGCTAAAAGCATTAACATTTGACGACCTTCAAATTTAGGCTCTTGCTCAACCACGCCATAACCCTCTAGATCCGACTTAAGACGGTTCATCATATCCATCCCAAGTTCTTGATGCGACATTTCGCGGCCTCTAAAGCGCAAGGTGATTTTAACTTTATCACCATTTTCCAGGAACTTAATCAGGCTGCGCAATTTTACCTGATAATCCCCAACATCAGTACCAGGTCTAAGTTTAATTTCTTTTACCTGTGTTTTCTTTTGTTTCTTTTTTGCAGCAGCACGCTTTTTAGTCAGGTCAAACAAGTGTTTCCCGTAATCCATTAACTTACATACAGGAGGAGTGGCCTCTGAAGCAATTTCTACCAAGTCCAGACCTTTCTCTTTTGCTTTACTTAAGGCTTCAGCAATAGGTACTATACCAAAAGCTTCACCATCCTCACCAACGAACCTAACGGTATCATGTGTTATTTGTTCGTTTATGCGTGCTTTTTTGCTTGATTCTTTAATTATTTTTCCTCCAATGTTATTTGTGCTTTTTTATCCAATTTTGTGTTTAAGAGTTTTAAAAACTCATCTAAATCTAGCATTCCACAATCAGTTCCATTTAGCTTTCTAACTGTAATTTTCTGTTCTTGCTGTTCTTTATCGCCAACAACAATAATAAAAGGAACTTTGGATAAAGTGTGCTCACGAATTTTAAACCCGATTTTCTCATTTCTCAAGTCTAATTTTACTCTGTATCCTAATTTATTCAAATTTTGGTGCACTTGACGCGCATATTCATCCTGTTTATTTGTCACACCCATAATAATTATTTGTATGGGTGAAAGCCAAACTGGTAATTTACCAGCAAAGTGCTCAATAAGCATACCAATAAATCGCTCCAATGAACCAACAATTGCTCGATGTAACATCACAGGTGCTTGCTTCTCACTATGTTCATCAATATAGGTAGCTCCCAGACGTGCTGGCATTGAAAAATCAAGCTGGATAGTGCCACATTGCCAACTTCGACCAATGGCATCTTTTAAATGAAATTCGATTTTAGGACCATAGAATGCACCTTCACCAGGTAAGTATTCAAAGGGGATATCTTTCCCCTTTAGAACTTGGGCTAGTGTTTGTTCAGTTTCATCCCAAACTTCATCACTACCAATTCTTTTTTCAGGGCGAAGCGCTAACTTAACATCTATTTCATTAAAACCAAAGTCTCTGTAAGTTTCGTAACACTGGTCTACCATCATACCAACTTCATGCGAAATTTGATTTGGGGTACAAAAAATATGTCCATCATCCTGAGTAAAACTTCTGACACGCATTAACCCATGTAATGCTCCAGACGCTTCGTTCCTATGAACTATACCAAATTCAGCCATTCGTATTGGTAAGTTTTTATAGCTATATAAACCACTATTATATACCTGAATACAGGTTGGGCAATTCATCGGGCGTATCGCATAATCCCTATGTTCGGAATGCGTCATAAACATATGATCCGCAAATTTATCTTTATGTCCAGATTTTTCCCACATTGAAATATCAGCAACCAAAGGAGTACGGATTTCAGAACATCCATATCTTCTATTCGAGTCGCGCATGTAGTCTTCAACAACACGCCAAATCTCCACGCCGTTAGGATGCCAAAATGCCATACCAGGTGATTCTTCTTGGAAATGGTACAAGTCCAACTCTTTACCTAATTTACGATGATCACGTTTTTGAGCTTCTTCCAACCTATGAAGATAATCAGTTAATGCTTTTTTATCTGGCCAACAAGTTCCATAAACACGTTGCAACATTTCATTATTTGAATCCCCCCTCCAGTATGCTCCAGTTACACGCATTAATTTAAATGCTTTAATGGCACCAGTAAAAGGGATATGTGGCCCACGGCATAAATCAGTAAATTCACCTTGAGAATATAAGGTCAAGATTTCATTTCCAGGGATATCACGAATAATTTCAGCTTTATATTTTTCACCTTTGGATTCAAAAAAACTAATTGCTTCATTGCGCGATACTTCTCTTCTAAAGACTGGAAGGTTTTCCTTAATAATAGAATTCATTTCAGTCTCAAACTTAGACAATTCATTTTCAGTAAAAGGTTTAGCTGAAGAGAAATCATAATAAAACCCATCTTCAATAACAGGTCCTATGGTTACTTGAGCTTCAGGAAAAACCCTTTGTACCGCTTGAGCTAAAACATGTGCACAAGAATGCCTTAAAATCTCCAGACCTTCTTTGTCTTTGCTTGTAATAATTTTAACATTTGAGTTAGTTGTAATTGGCAATGTTGCATCTATCAATTTATCATTCACCACACCTGCTAATGTTGCCTTAGCCAAACCAGGACCAATGTCCATAGCAATATCTAAAACCGATACAGGTCTATCAAATTCTCTTTTTGAACCATCAGGTAGTGTACTGTCTCTTATACACATCTCCGAGCCCACGAGACAGGCAGAAATCTCGTAT
>CAJXRW010000237.1 GCA_913060525.1 uncultured Gammaproteobacteria bacterium | reverse complement strand
TGTCTCGTGGGCTCGGAGATGTGTATAAGAGACAGATTTTATATTTATAGGTAACTCACAAACAAGAAAAAATCTTCATAGATTAACTGAAGGTCTTAAGAAGGCTGATAAAATTGGCCTTCACCCTTCTGTATTAATTGTTAGTAGAGTTGGTAGCGCGTTGGAAGAGAAACTTAATTCATATCGGATCAATCGTCACATTCAATCACTTTCCGATATTGCTAGATCTAAGATAAGATACATCGTTTTCGATTCTAGGCAAGATCAGGTGCCTAAAGATGCTATTTACTTATTGATGAGGCAATCTAAAGCTCTTATATGCCCATCCAGAAGTGAAGGTGCGGCTAGAGTTGTTGCAGAAGCTTGTTTGCGAAGACTAAATGTTATTTCATTTTCAGAAATGAAAGGAGGTACTAATAATTTTCTTGATTCTCAATATGATATAAAATTTGATGATCTGAACCAATTGCATCTGACTATGAAGAACTTTATGGAGCATTATGATTTCTATAAGCAGAAACCGCTACTTAACTCAAATATATATTTGGAATCCGAGTCTAAGCTGTTGTTCATAAGAAGAATTTCAGAGATTACTGGTATTGCATATAATGATTGCTTCAACACTGCGAAAGATCTCAATATGAGAAATGCATTATCTTGTCATACTAATATTCTACCGTCTAAATTCACTTCTAAACAGACAGATGAAACACATACTTCGGTAAAAATGGTAATGTATTTAGAGAATTTGTTGAACACAAGATTTGATGTTATCAACTATGCAAAAGCTCACCTTTCTGATGTATTTCAATTTATATTGGGAAAGATTCGGAAATCAATTAATCTTATTAAGTTATTTTTATAGGCCTATCTTTTAGATATTGGGGAACTTTTTATTTTGTCAAATAAGGTATCAATAATCACTGCAACTTATAATAGTGAAGATTTCATCTTGGCTACTTATAATTCATTAACACTACAATCTCACGGAAATTGGGAATGGTTAATTTGTGATGACTGCTCAACAGATCATACTTGGTCTATATTATCTAAAATATCAGATGCTGATCCACGCGTGCTAATCTCCAAAAACTTAGTAAATTCAGGCGCTGCAATTTCTCGAAATAATTCCATATCAAAAGCGAGTGGAGAGTTCATTGCTTTTTTAGACAGCGATGACATTTGGTGTTCCAAAAAGCTTGAACGGCAGCTTGCGTTCATGTGTGAGACAATTGACTTTTCATTCACTGCTTATCGTCTCATAGACGAACATGGTGCTCCCTTAAATAAATTTGTTGATTTAAACCAACGAGGCGCATTTTCTTATGAGGACATGCTGAGAAAAAAAGCCACCTTAGGCTGTTCTACTGTAATGCTCCGTCGGAAGGCATTCCCAAAAGTTACGATGCCGCTGCTGCGGACAGGCCAAGATTATGCTACGTGGCTTAAGTTATTGAGATTAGGTAATACAGCATATGTACTCCCCGAAGTGCTAACAAGTTATCGCATTCTTCCTAATTCTATTTCTAGAAATAAGTTTAAAAAAGCTCGGCGTCAATGGCAGATATATAGGACGGTAGAGGCATTGCCGTTACTAAAATCCTTAGAGTGCTTTATGTTTTATGCATGGAGAGCTATTTTTCGACGTTAGATTTCATAGGTATGAAACTAGTGTAATATATTTCCACCCTTCGTAGTGATTCCTTCACAAATTGCATGCTACAATAGTCGAAGTTTATTTTTGGAGATATACAATGGATTTTATATCTGGGGATTACAACTCAGTGTTTGTGTGGGCGTTCGCTGTAGCATGTCTATCTATTGTTGGGTTACGGCCTTTAGCCGCCAATATCGGTTTGGTGGATAGGCCTTGTGAACGTAAACGCCATTTAGGTGAAATACCGTTAATTGGCGGCATTGCTATTTATTTCACTGTGTTGATTGTGTCACAGGTATTTCTGCCTGAATCGCAGTTAGTTAACCTGTATATGATCTCTTGCTCGTTCATGGTGTTGATTGGTGCACTGGATGACTTTTATGATGTAAGCGCGAAAGTGCGTTTAGTAGCACAGTTGTTAATAGCCTCAATATTGGTATTAGGGGCGGGACATGCGCTTTATGATATGGGCGACTTGCTAGGCTTCGGTAACGTTAACCTAGGCGTTTTTGCTTTACCTGTGACATTGCTTGCCGTAGCCACTGCTATAAATGCATTTAACATGACAGATGGTATTGACGGCCTAGTGGGCGTGCTTGGCGTAGTGACCTTTAGTAGCTTATGTGTGTTGTTTTACTGGGCGAATAATGTTGACTTATTCACTATCTCAGCGATTTTTGTTGCTGCGCTATCTGCCTTTTTATTATTTAATTTAGGTGGATTGAGGCAGTTCTTCGGCAAAATATTTATGGGCGATGCAGGTAGTATGATGATTGGCTTGAGTGTTATCTGGCTTTTGGTACTTGGCACTCAAGACGGTGAAGCCAGTTTTAGGCCTGTAACGGCATTATGGATTATCGCTGTACCCTTAATGGACATGTTCGCAGTGATGCACCGTCGTGTTAAAAAAGGCAAGTCGCCATTATCTGCCGACCGCGATCATTTGCACCATATATTTATGCGCTTCGGTTTCTCATCGGTACAAGCCTTATTTACTATTGGCTCTATTGCCATGTTGATGGCCGGGTTTGGTCTTGCTGGTGAGTATTACGGTATACCTGAAGTGGTCATGCTAGGGTTATTCATCGGTATATTCGTTCTGTATGATTATTCCTTTATTCATGTATGGAAGATGTCTCGCTTTTTCAGACGTAATACAAACTAAGCCACCACGGTTTTAATGCTAGTTACTTGAACCGTCACAATTGCTAAATCATTTTTTTAAGCCCTTTGTCTTCTAACTTAGGGCTTTTTTATTGGCATTGCATTCCAGACTTGTGTATGAATGTTTACTCCGCCGATCTTGAGCTGACTTAGCTCTTAGATAGACCAGAACTGATTGACAAGGACGATGCTGAAAGCGCAGCTTATAACATGTAAACAAGAGGCAAGGTTCTAACTATATTCTTCCGTCATTCATCTGTGATGTCTAAATTCCGTCACTTGCTGTTTATTTAGTATCAGCCAGATTTTTAGACATCATTCTTGTATTCACGTGACTGAATACAAGATCTAATCTGTCATGCCCCTGAACGTCGGCTTAGTGGTTAAAGGCATTTGGGCAACACATTTTTGTTGGTTTTACAGTATTAGTTCAGGGCGAAATGGGGGAAAGAACAATAGAGTGTTGTACAGGTTAGAAGTGGTGATTCTCAGAGTAATACTATGCAAAAAAAAGCCGCTGGCTAGCGGCTTAATCGTTATATTGTGAGAGTACTAGTGTTAGCTTTTTTTAATAAGAGCTAATTACTAAGAGCTAACAAGATGTCATTCCTCGTGAAGTCGGATACTCTTACGTTCATTTTGCTTCACCTGGATCTTCCCCTAGCTGGGTCTGAGCATTATCTTGCAAATGGCGAGCGCTCACTTGTTGTGCCGTAAAGAGTAACTGGGCGAACCAATGGTTGACCACCGTCGCGAGCAATCGGGATCCACGGTAAGCGCCCGCGGCCTTTAGACGATTTAAGTGAAAACAGATCAAAGGGTATCGATAAGTAAAAGCCCTTAGTAAAGCTACCTTCGCCATATTCATCTGCACTGACATCGGTAAATGCTGCAAATGCCCCTACAACAATGCCGCTGTCGAAGCGCTTAGCAAAGTCTACGGTCACCCCTTTGTCTTTAGCCAGGTATTGGCCAATATTAAAAGTCAGTTGTGTGTCAGGTAAAAAGCTAGGTTGCCAGTAAATATTGGCATGCCCGGTAAGTACTTTATAATCGTAAAAGGCAAAGTCATCTTCCCAAGAGCGTTGCTGCACGTAGTTAATGTCAAAGCCGAAAGCTAGGTTGCTGTCAACGGGCCGATAAAGTAACTCAGCTCCTACACCACCATACATGGCCTCTAAATAACCACCATACACCTGTGCATAAAGGTCGGGGGCGATTCGGTCATTCCAATGCAAATACAGGTTTTCCATGGTGACGGTTCTGTCTGACACATATTCCCTCGCATTGGTACGCACGCGAGGCAAGGTACTGTCAGCGCTGTCTGTGGTAAAGTTAAATTTGTCGAAGTTCTCGAATATATTGACTTTGATAGTACCTGCAACACTGGTTTTACCATTAAAACTGTAACCGCCATTTGCCAGTATTCCTGCTTGGTAAAGGTAGAAATCTTCCGGGTTACCAAAGGTTTGCACCCAAAAGGTTTCGATACCAGTAAAAAAGCCTGTGGTATTCGCTCTGTCTCTTATACACATCTCCGAGCCCACGAGACAGGCAGAAATCTCGT
>CAJXRW010000236.1 GCA_913060525.1 uncultured Gammaproteobacteria bacterium | reverse complement strand
GATTTCTGCCTGTCTCGTGGGCTCGGAGATGTGTATAAGAGACAGCATATATTGTGATATTCGGGACAGAATGGTTTCGAACGACTGTGACAGACGGCTATAAGCGAAAAGCGGTCATTAACACTAAGTTTTGGGGCGCAGGCACGGGGCTATAATCGAGAAGCGGCCCCGTGTTTGCGCCCCAGCGAACGAAGTGAGTGACAATAGCGTTTTGTTATACGCAATGATACTACCAACCATTGGTAATATATGATGCGAGATCGAAAAGTGCATCTACCTTATCGCTTCGTCTATGCCAGTTGTCATGTTTATGATGAAGACCTTTAACTTCGATCCTCTCGTGTTCTTTCATCAACTCGTGACGAAGAATTGCCCGATCCTTTTCGTTTAGCATCAGAGACTGCAACTTTTCAAGTTCGCCAGTATCCAGCCATATTGCACCGCACCCTGGACATTCATCTATTTCAACTGCATGTAATGGACTATAGAAACGTCGTAGCATTATTGTATCCGAGCACAAAGGGCAACTTACTCTCTGCTTAAGATCAGCTATTTCATTATGGAATTGACTTAAATGGTTCGCTAAAGCCTTTCCTCGCTCGTCGCTAGGGCATTCAAAATCTCTGAGGGTTTGATTTTCGAAAAGTACACCACCGCAAGCTTCACTCACATATACTGGAACCTTGCCGACATTAATTTTTTTAAGAGCTGTTTTGGTTCTGGGACAATACATAGTTCAACAACATCCTTATTGTGTATAACGCCCTGTTAACAGGCAATAAAATAGTTGGTTAAAATAAGCGACGAAGGAGCAAAACCAACTGTTTTTTGTCCTTGTTTAACAGCTTGTTATGTTTACTTTAACTTTTTTGAGGTGTTATGTGTTGCTACCTCATTATTGAGTTTTGCCCTAATTTCAATGTCGCGTTTTTCAGAATTAATGTTATCAGCATGACCTCTGCCAGCTAATGCTGAAACACCAAGAAAAAAGATACAACCTGAAACTAATGAAAAAGTGAAACTATCAATTAGAAGTTCAACTATCCCCAATTGTTTTGGATCAGCGCCATTAGTTGCTTGAATCATATATCCAAAAAAACCAATCGCAGCACCAATATAAAAACCATTCCGTGATTTATTTATTTTCACCTGAACCCTCGGTAAACATAACGCTTAACATATGGGGATTTTAGGAGCGCTTTACCAGCGAGTAAAATTCCCACCATGATGTTTTTGTTATACAACTTTAACCCCCAAAGCTGACCGACCAGCTAAAAAAGACACGCTGACACCAACCAAAATTGAACCTAATGTTAAATATGCATAATACGAATTAAATTCGCCACTCAAAGCGAAAAATGAATAGCTAAAAATTAAGCCTAGTAAAAAGCCTGTTACCGCTCCTGCTGCCAAATAAACCCACAGATATTTAACTGTTTTCGATTTTAAATATAAAAGAACGGGTAATAAACATAATGGGACTAAGATAAGTGGCATTGCCATGACTAAAAGCAAAAATATAAAAAAGCCCACTACTAATCCTTAAATTGTATAACGCCTCACTAAGAGGTAAATTACAGTTGGTTAAAATAAGCGACGAAGGAGCAAAAACCAACTGTTATTTGTCCTGCTTGAGTGACTTGTTATGCGTATATTAAAACAAGTTTATCCTTTATTTTTGATGCGGTTTCTCAGGCTGGATTCTAACTTGTGTAACTTATAGTCCCTAATTTTGAACCATATTTGATAAATTATGGGAACAATTATAATCACGGCGATTAAACCATACCAATAAGGATATTCTAAAACCCGAGATAACCTTAATAACGAAAAAGTAGTTGCCATAGTTAATATGGTAAGCCACAAGGGATACTTTTTTATTAACTCATCATTGAAACCTTTCACCATACTTCCCTATACGCATAACGCCCCACTAAGGGGCTGATAATAGCTTGCTAAAATTGTGTAGCGTAGCGAAACTGAGCAAGCTATTAGCAGTCCCGCTTTAGTGCCTTGTTATAAGGCAATTACTCTATATCGTAAATGGTTATGCTACTAAATTGCTCCATGATAGTTCGAACAAAGTCTATTTCCATTGCTGAAACTTTTACGCAAGATCTATAATCACAAACGGTATAGCTTTGATGACTTTTACCATGCATATGCCAAACCCACAAATAATGCTTTTTATCGTCTATGACAAGCTGCCTAACTGGTTCAGAATAAAAATCTAAACCTTCTTCTTCAGCTAAAGAATTTGCATCCTTTCTTTTTGGGATTGATTCCTCAAAGCTTTCAAGAACCGGAAATGTAATTGAGCGAAAAGGATCTGTAGAGCTTGGACACGAAAAATCATTTTCAGATCCTCCTCTGACAATAAAACTACAACTTTCAGGAAGTTTTATTCGCTCATTAGCAAAAACTTTTAGGACAGTTTCCGCATACAAAGAAGAACTAAACAGAGTTAGTAATATAAATAGATATTTAATGCGCATCCTTTTGCCTTATAACGCTTAACATATGGGGATTTTAGGAGCGCTTTTTCAGCGAGTAAAATTCCCACCATGATGTTTTTGTTAGGTGCACTCACTGCGCAAAACCAATAATTTGAAGTACATTGATTATGATGAGCAACACACCAATTATTATTAAAGCATTTGGCGAAACCATTGTTTTCTGATTAGTTAAGTTAGATTTTAACGCTTTACCACGCATAACCAAATAGCCACCCAAACAGACCAAAATAAGATTAATTACGACACCAGCTAAAAAGTGAGAATCCATTAAAAGTTAATCCTTAGCAAATAATTATGAGAGTATTTTGTTAAATTAATCCAACTGCTAACTGCATTGCACCTAACGCCTTACTAAGCGGCGCGAAATTGTTGGCTAAAATTGCGAGGAACGAGCGCTAGCCAACTGTTTAGCGTCCGTTTGAGTAACTTGTTATATTTTTTTATACACGTAAAACCGAAATATCATAGCTTGAGAGAATGCAGTTAAAGCAAACAACAATGAATCTTGATTATTTAATGAATAGATAATTAACCCTACAAATATACTAACCGCAAAATAGAATTTATACGATGCATCAGTGAATTTACATATTAACCAGTGAGTTGGAAAACCAATCAGTAACCAGCCAATGATAGAAATTAGTAAATAGACTCCAACAAATAGTAAAAGTGAAACTATTAAACCAGATAAATCCTTAGCTGTGGCTGGTATTGATCCCGAAAACAGTGTGACAAAAATGATTCCTAGAGCTACCCAAGATAAACTTTTGATAATTGCTCGATCCCAATGTCCTAAATCCACCAAACCTCCATAAAAATATAACGCCTTAAGCAGCGGAAAATACGAGTGTTTTTGGGCGTAGCCAACGAGTAGTTTTCCGCTGACTTAACTTGTTATGCAAGTTTCGAAAACTTCTCTCTAATCTCATCTTTTTGCTCTTCAGTTTTAACAGCAAATGACCTGTAATCCAAGTTTAAAGAGCGGCACATTTTCTTGTCTTTATTAACTTTATACAAATCATATGGCAACAATGAAACTAATGACGCGCACACGACAATAAAAACGCCCACTAATGCTTTTTCGGCAACATCAAATATTGATCTATCTGAAGTGAAAGTCGCATACGCCGAATACACAATAGCCACAAGAGTTGTGGACAGCACTAACGTTGAAAAAGTACTGTATTTACGAATTAAATATAAAATGTTGTCCTTCATTGATACTTTAAAATGCATAACGCCCCACTTAGGGGCACAAATACGCAGGCTATAATACGGAGCGAAGCGAAGGGAGCCTGCGTGTTTGTGTCCCAACGAGCGCCAGCGAGTGACTACAGTGGTTTGTTAGAAGACGATGTTTCTACTACCTTTGGTTGCTCAAAAGCTAAAACCGAAACACACTCGTTTAAACCAATAATTAGGTATTCCCTCGGCTGATATAGCTTACCAGTAATGAAGTGTTCTCTGGTGTTTTCCAGTGCATTCCAGCCACCGTCGATTACTTCAAAACACCAACCAGTTTTTAAGTTACATTCACTCCAAAACTCGCCTAAATCACCTTCATCAAGCACTCTGAAACCATAAATAGCATCGAAATGAGCTTTTATACTCCAACTCTTCGATTTAACAGCAATGTTTAAGCATTCTTTGTCGAATGTAATTTCGTCAATGTCTACTGTAGAGTCTGATTCGAAACCAGTCTCTACTTTTACAACCTTAGGCTCATAAATCATCGCTAGTCTTCTAACGCCCCACTCTAACGAATCCCCTCATAATTATGAGCAGAAACAATAATATAGACACGCATGGCGCTATTTGATCTAATAAATTTCGCCAAAAACCAACTAGATAACAACACCATGCGTGATATTTC
>CAJXRW010000235.1 GCA_913060525.1 uncultured Gammaproteobacteria bacterium | reverse complement strand
ACGAGATTTCTGCCTGTCTCGTGGGCTCGGAGATGTGTATAAGAGACAGATATACTTTAGAAACGCCAGCTTTAATTAGTGCATCAGCACATGGTCCTGTCTTGCCATAATGACAACAAGGCTCCAATGTTACATAAACGACACTATCGCGAAGATCCCTTTCAAGAGAACTGGCATGATTAATCGCCTCAATTTCAGCATGAGGTCCACCATAAAGCTGATGATACCCTTCTGACAAAACGTCACCAGATTTATTAATAATCACACACCCAACATTTGGGTTTGGTTTTGTGTAAAATGAACCTTGAACAGCGAGATCAATCGCTCTAAGCATGTAATTCTGATGAACCAAATTTGTCATGTTAGCTGTTAATATCGTTTAGATATAATAATTAAAGTTAATACAAAAAAATAAATTAGATAACTGTCTGAGCAATTTTTTGCTCTTCAGATGAAAGACTTTTTTGGAAGGCATCTCGTTCGAACATTCTTATAGCATAATCCTTGATAGCACCCAAGTTATCAGAAAGATCCACCCCAATGAGTGGCAGTCTCCACAAAAGTGTTGTTAAGGCGCAATCTGCCAATGTCATATCTTCAGACATAAAATAATTTGTTTCAGAGAAAATAGGAGATAAGGCTTTAAAACTATCTTTTAATACCGTAATTGCTTCCTTCGCGGTATCTGGATCTTTTTCTGCCAGCTTAACCATAGCGTACCAATCACGATCAATACGACTTATTGTTAAACGTGTTTTTGCGCGCAAAACAGGGTAGCTTGACATCAATGATGGTGAAGGATAACGCTCATCCAAATAATACATAATAATATTTGGATCATTAATGACAGATTCCCTTTCAGTCAAAATTGGCAAGCCACTATTCGGTGCAAGTTTTTTTAATTCAGGTTCTTCATCAAGACTTGAAAGCTCAATAATTTTTGCTTGTAATTTTTTTTCTGCGAGAACAAATCTAACTCGATGACTCATGGCAGAGTCTGGATTTGAATATAAAGTAATAAACATATTTTCTTAAACCTATCTTGCTTTAAGCCTGTAGCATCTTAAACGCTTTACACTTTCTGGTCAATATTGAATTAGGTAAAGCTCCCCTCAACTATAGGCTGTACGCTATCATATTACGAGTATTCTTGCTAAAATCTTTTCATTTTAAAACAATGATTTTAACAATATGGATATTTATACACAATTTGCTCAAACTTACAGCACAATCAGCATCGTCATTATTATTATCAGCGCATTCGTAAATATTCTTTTTGCGGCAGGTGTTGCAAAGGATGTCAGTCATTTCACTCAAGCAAAAGTAACAACACAAATCGTACCTGGCTCTGTCTGGGTAATCGCTACCGTTATAGGTGGTGTTTGGGTTGCGCTAGTGTATTGGATTATTCATCATTCATCATTATTCAGATAGGAAACCTATCTCCTTTGACGCACCACCTCATACAAGGCAATACCTGTTGCAACCGATACATTTAAACTTGATACTGCACCTTGCATGGGAATATAAACCAAGTGATCACATAGCTGTCGTGTTAGCTGTCTTAGTCCATCGCCCTCAGACCCCATTACCAAGGCTACACTACCCGTAAAATCATGGTTATAGACAGACTCTTTTGCCTCGTCTGCAAAGCCATAGACCCATATCCCTTCTTGCTTTAACATTTTAACTGCTCTTGCCAAATTAGTAGCAACAACCACTTTGACACGACTCATTGCACCACAAGAAACTTTTTGAACGGTCGCATTTAATGGCGCACTTTTATCTTTTGGGATAATTACAAAGTCCACGCCACTCGCATCTGCTGTCCGAATACAAGCACCTAAATTATGCGGGTCTTGTACGCCATCTAATATTAGCACCAGAGGTGGATGTTCAACTAATGCAAGCAACTCAGGAATATCAGATTCAACATAAGTTTTCATTTTTCGGCATTCTAATAAAATACCCTGATGAACGCCATTGTCAGCCAAACCGTCAAGCTTATCTTTTGGTAAAGTTTGCACCTGAAGTTTATGCCTATATGCTTGACTTAGTTCTTGCTTAATTTTTGCATCATGCTCACGACCTTCTTGTACCAATAATCTAATAGCCAGTTCTGGCGATGATTTTAAAAATTCTGAAACAGCATGTATGCCATAGATATATTGTGACATTAATAAATCACTTACGTTTTTTTGTTAAGTGTAACTCACCAATTGGAATATTATTAGCTTTTAATCGATCAGATACGATATTTAATAAATCGATACATTTATTTCTGCATGTATTTTCTTGATAACCTTCAGCCATCAATTTAATTGCATGTTCATTAAGAATACATCTAATTTCGTTCAATAGTAATTGGCTACGTTTATTAGGACTATATTTATAGCGATAATAATCAAGCGGCTCTGACCAAATCTCATACTTTTTAATCAGTGTTGATACAATGTCATCTATATAATCTTGACCACTATCCCGTTCAACACGTTGTTTTTGCATTTCGACTGCCTGTTGTTTTAAGTTTTGCACTGGGTCAGGACTACCAACAAGGTCACCGCCTTCATTAGAGGCTTTTTGCCTAAGCTCTTTTGTTCTTCTTCTACCTGATAGCGTAATTCGATCTTTTGTCATTGCCATACCCAATAATGCCTCTATACATCCTGAATAATTACTGTGATGATATAAATTATTACTTTTATAATATGGTTGTAAAATAATACAAATTCAAGACATGAATAAGATTTTAGAGAAAATAAACCCTTACGAAATTAACTGATTAGCGCTTCCTTTAAAGAAGAATGAATACCCTCAAAGCCACCGTTACTCATTATTAGCAAATGTGCGACATCATTTTCACCAAAGCTTTTTTTAGACGCTTGAATGATGGCCTGCGTAATTTCATCCATATCGGTGAACACATGACAAGGCTTATGAAAGCCTTTAAATGCATCTGATACCGACCATTTCACTAGTGGTGATTGATATATGAATATTTGATCCGCATTACTAAATGCCTGCACAATTTCTTCCTTTAAGGTTCCCATTTTCATGGTATTGGAACGAGGCTCCATAATGGCAAAAAGTTTTTGACTACCAACTCTATTTCTCAAAGCATCAACACTTTTTTTGATTGCAGTCGGGTGATGTGCAAAATCATCATAGATATAACAATTATCATTACTAGCGATGAGATCCATACGTCGCTTAACCCCAGAGAACCGACTAATCGCTTTACAAGCATCTTTTGGATTAATGCCAATATTTTCCGCGGCAGCAATAGCTGCTAAAGCATTGCTAACGTTATGATCTCCAATTAATTTCCAACGAACAGTACCAACACATTCACCTTGAAAATAGACCTCAAACACTGAACCATCTTTTTCTAACATCTGATACGCCCAGTCAGGATTATTAGCCTCATCTTTATATCCAAAACTACTTTTCTGAGACCAGCACCCTTTGTCGACAACATCTAAAACATTTTCATCAGCGCCTGCATAAATAACTCTTGCCTTACTGGGCAACACACGCAACAAATGATCAAATTGTGTTTTAATTGCATCTAAAGATGAGAACAAATCCGCATGATCAAATTCAATATTATTAATGATCAATGTACTTGGATGATAATGAATAAACTTAGAGCGCTTATCAAAAAAAGCCGTATCGTATTCATCTGCCTCAATGACAAAATATTTTGAATCCGTTAATCGAGCCGACTCACCAAAATCCTTTGAAACACCACCAATCATAAAACCTGGGTTATAACCACATTCATCTAGTATTTTTACTAACATGGATGTCGTAGTGGTTTTACCGTGCGTCCCAGAAACAGCAAGCACATGTTTATCGTAAAGCACATTTTCATATAACCATTGCGCCCCAGAAAAATAGCGGTACTGTTCATTCAGCACATATTCAACTATTTCAACCCCTCTTTTTAAAGTATTACCAATTAATACTTCATCTGGTTTTGGATTTAATTTTTCAATGGAATAACCATTGTTAACTTTAATACCTGAATCTCTCAAATAATCACTCATTGGTGGGTAGGCATTTAAGTCGGATCCTTCCACTTCAAAACCTTTTTGGCGGGCAATAATTGATAAACCACCCATAAATGTGCCACACACACCTAATATATGAATCTTCTTTGGCACCTAACTAAACTCCGTGTTGCGATTTTATTTTGTCAATAATCCCTGATGTTGAGCACCCAGGTCTTAACTCGATTGTTTTTACTTCTCCGCCATTAGCAAGCACTTTTTCTGACCCTGCTATCTGATGAATCTCATAATCCGCCCCTTTCACCAATATATCGGGCAAAAGCGTATTAATCAGGCGTTCTGGCGTATCTCTGTCTCTTATACACATCTCCGAGCCCACGAGACAGGCAGAAATCTCG
>CAJXRW010000234.1 GCA_913060525.1 uncultured Gammaproteobacteria bacterium | reverse complement strand
CGAGATTTCTGCCTGTCTCGTGGGCTCGGAGATGTGTATAAGAGACAGAATCTATATTCACATCATAGTGAACATTATTGAAACCTTCATTGATGGTGTAACTTTGGTCTTGAAAGCCATCTTTATTAATTACGCCTTCAGAATCCCGTTCTACTTTCCCAGTAAATAAAAATTTATGCGCAACAATTTCTGAATTAAATTTGTAATTACCATCACTGCCAGAAAGCTCGCTATTAATCTCCCCTTCAGCGCCACCAGTAAAGTCATACGAGGCTTTATAGGCATGAATTAAGCAAGACGCATTGCTTAACCCATAACTAAAAATACCTAACAAAAATAGTCCTGTTTTAAACCTCACAACACCCCCTAATATTTATTATCACTATTCAAAGAAATAGTAATTCAATTTGAATCACGTTTAAAACCAAATTTAATTTTATTATCAGTTATAATCTATTGTTGTCGCTGAATTTGCACCCCAAAGTTATTATTTGGTTGCGATACACCCCCACTACCTCTTTGGTTTGCCTGTTGAACATTCAGGGGTCTAGGTTTAAAACTACATTGGTTAGTGACATCGCTACAGTTGGCATCATCATCTCGACTAACATCTACTTTTATTCCTTTTTTTTGAGTACCTAAACTTGTGAAGTTTTCATTTATGTCATTTTGACGACTATGAGACACCGCCTCCTTCCCAGAAGTATTAACATTAACTGGCACAATAACATTTGTGGATGAATACCCTATACTAGAAAGGCTACCAGCCTGGTTGTCACTACTATCAGCATAACTACTGGTTACTGAGAATACGAACAGAGTACAAATTAATATCTTCCACATATTTCTTCCAGCTATATCTTCATGATATCTAACCTTATATATATAAGATTATCGAATAACCTACTTATTGCAAAATTTAATGAATTAGAAACGATCAGATTAGGTACGACAATAAACCGTCAAAGTCTCTTAAATTTATAATCATGGAATCAGACACTTAAACAGCTCTGTAAATATCACATTCTTAAATGTCGTACGGGTATAGATAAAAACATCTTCTTTGCGTACCATTTCTGGCAGTTCAACTTGCTTAATCCGACCGTCATTCACAAGATTCATCACTAAACAGTCTGTACACCATCCCATACCAAAGCCAGAAAGCAGCATAGCCTCGAAATGTCCATGTGAATCTGTAATATATTGACCAGTATACGGAATATGCATGCTTGAAGATGGACTCCATTCATAAGCCTCATCTTTGGCATGGCTAAAAAAAAGACATTTATGGTTTACAAGGTCTTGTATATTTTTTGGTGTACCATATTGATTGATGTATGCAGGTGCAGCGTATAACCTTCTATAATCCGTATAAAATAAATCTTGAATAAGTCCTATATTTTGCCATTTTTGATTGGTAACACACACATCAATTTCTCCATTCAATAATATCTCGGCAGATGCAATGGATCTAATTTCAAGCGTTACTTTTGGATGTTTGATTAAAAAATTCTGTAATGCTTTCACCAAGTTAGGTTTGTTTAAAAAGCCAGCATGACTGATAATTAACTTCCCTTGTAACTCTTTATCAAGGTCAACAATTGCATTTTTCGCATCTTCCAGCTTCTGTAAAATTACCCTTGCATGATCATAATACAACACTCCCGCTGGTGTTAGTTCAAAGCGACGCGTGGTGCGTATGAGTAATGATTTACCTAACTGGGTTTCCAAACATTTAATTTGCTTAGTCAATACGGGCGGTGAAACAAACAATCTTCGTGCAGCTGCAGCGAAGCCCTGATGTTCAACCACTGCCACAAAACTACGAATACAACTTAAAGAATCCAAAGCCATAAAGAACTAATCTATTATTTCTATTTTATTAATAGTTTATTATAAATATTCTGATTTTAGAAACAATATTTTTTGTGTAAAATACATACAGTGATAAAATTAATGGTATCAAGATAAATTCCATAGAAATTTAATAAGGATAAACGATTGAAAACTAAAAATTACACCAAAAATACGGCGATTATTTCAACGCTTGTTATTATAGCCGTTGCGCTAGGTAATGCTGGCAGTACACTCTACTTACCTGGTCTAGTTACGATCAGTCATGATCTAAATACGAATGGCGCATTAATGAAGCTAACGCTTTCTTGTTATTTAATCAGTTTTGGTCTCTCCCAACTATTTTATGGGCCACTTTCAGATGCATTTGGTAGACGAATCAACTTGCTGACAGGACTGGGTATATTTTTCGTTGGCAGCTTGATATCTATGCTCTCTCCAAATATCTGGTGTTTATTAGCTGGCCGTTTAATTGAAGGTTTAGGTATTGGCGCTGCTAATGCCGTAGGTTATGCGCTTATGCGTGATATTTATTCAGGAGAAAAACTGACTAAACAATTAAGCTATGTAAGTGTGTTTGTCGGAATGACACCGATTATCGCGCCATTATTTGGTGGTTATTTAACTCAATATATGGGCTGGCGTTCTTGTTTTGCGATATTAGCAATTATTGCCGTGATACTCGTGCTTGCCAAGTTTTATCTACTCCCTGAAACTAACAAATCATTTACTCCTGATGCGCATAAACCTAAAGTTGCTATTAAAAACTATCGCTTTTTGCTTAGCCAAGGTATTTTTAGCCAATTTGTGATTGTGACTGCTTTTGGGTTTGCCAGCTTAATTGTCTTAAATGCCATGCTGCCTTTTGTGCTACAAAACAAACTAGACATTAGCCCTTCGATTTATGGTTGGTTAACCATGGTTACGGGTGGTGGCTACCTATGTGGATCATTTATAGGCGGGAGTTTATCCGCAAAATATGGCATTAAAAAAGTTATTTATACTGGAATTGCCATTAATATCATTGCGCTTATCATTGGTTATATTGCTTCTCTTAGCTTCATAAACGTACCCGTTATCATTATCCCACTCGCATTATTTTTATTTGGCATTGGCTTTATTATTCCAATCGGATCAAGTGGTGCAATGTCGCCATTTCCAGAGAAAGCAGGAAGTGCCGCTGCATTGTTAGGTGGATTTATGTTTTGTTTTGCATCCATATTTACAGCAATCTCTTCACATATTCAAGAAGCTAGCCAAAAACCAATATTTGTTACCTTATTCATTCTTTCCCTGGTTACCTTAATTTTCTTTCTAATCATAAAACCATTAAAACAAGGAAACAAAGAACATGTTTAGACACGTTGTACTCTATACCTATCAATCCCATTGTTCAGACGATGAAATAAAAAAAGTCTATGAGGAATTAGACAGAATTAGCGCCCGCTTACCTGGTCGTATTAGTTATACCTGGGGGAAATATTCTAGTCATGAAGGCAGAAATAAAGGCTATACTCATTCACTGGTGACGGATTTTGATAGCGTTGAAGCCAGAAATGCTTTTATTGATGATGAAGTTAGAATAGCATTCTCAAAAAAAGAAGTTCTGCCTAGAATGATAAATGGTGTGGATTCAATCGTCTCTTTTGACTTTGAATGGAATGACTAAAGGGCGGCCGCGGCGCCTCTAATACAAGGTTATATTTTTCGTTCCCGAAACCATTTTGTAATCACATATTTTTCACCTTTAATAATTGGTTTCGCCCAATGAAGCGTATTTTTATTCACCCCACCCTTTTCATCAAGGCTATTCCAAATAACCGCTGACCCTAATTTTGGTTTGACTGATAAATCTAATTTTGGAAAGTCAGTATGTCCCCCTTCTTCCACTCCATTTAAATAAATCATAAACGTCCAGGTACGCTGGCCTTGTCTCGCTGCAAACTTTTCGTATTCATCAGAATTTGGTTGGAAATAATCGGTATGTAACTTAAATTCATTTCCGATTTGATAGTACTGTCCTTGTATCACTTCTGAATAGGCAGGATCAATGCCTAAATAATCTGAAATTTTATGATCTATTTCTCGAATAAAGTCATCAGAATGAATCCCTAAATCACAAGTTTTACTGGTGCGAAAATATTTATCGGGTTCATTTGAGCTGGTAATAAGTGATGCGCGTAGATTTTTTTTAATTCGTTCGATGACTTGATCACACTCCGCTTTAGAAAGAAAATCTGATTGAATATACGCTCTAGCCTTATCACCACCAACACTTTGCGCATTTTTAAATACTTCTTCTGGAAGATTAAATAATCTAGCTGGTTTGGGCTTATCCTTATTGATTAAGGACTTTAAATAATCATTCAATTCCAATATACCCAGAGATTTTTGAATCACTTCTGGGGAAAATTGGTGATCTAACATAATTTTAAATAATTCTTCTTTATGACACCCTCGGTCTATATTTTCTTTGACCCAAACTTGCCATGCGTGATCTAATTCCTGCCTGTCTCTTATACACATCTGACGCTGCCGACGATCTACTCTGTGTAGAT
>CAJXRW010000233.1 GCA_913060525.1 uncultured Gammaproteobacteria bacterium | reverse complement strand
ATCTACACAGAGTAGATCGTCGGCAGCGTCAGATGTGTATAAGAGACAGACTGAAATAATACTTATGTGATAATGATTATTCTCAAATCATTTACATTTGTTCCAGAAGGTCCTGATATGAAAAGTGAGCCTAGTTTTTCGAAAAAAGAATAACTATCATGATTTACTAAATATTTTTCTGGGCTTATATTTTCCTCTTTAGCCATTTGCGTTAATTCTGGATAATAAAATGCACCAGCATTATCTTCTGTTCCGTCTATTCCGTCGGTATCGAATGCGGCAGCGTATATATTTTCCTCTCCATTTAACTCATTCATAATGGCTAAAACATATTCGCTGTTTCTGCCACCTTTTCCAGGATTTTTACATAAGGTGACGGTTGTCTCTCCACCCGAAAGAATGGCAATTTTTTCACCTTCTGGTTTGTTGTTTTTTAATGATACAGCAAACTTTTCGTGTTCTTGTGCTAATTTTTTTGATTCACCTTCTAGATCATCACCTAAATAGATGACTTTAAAACCCAAAGACTGCAAGTATTTTTCAACTGCTTTTAATCCAATACTGGCAGATGAAATAATAGAATAATTAGAATTACCTTTATTGGAAATTGGATCTTTATAAGCCAAGTTATTTTTGATATTTTCAGAAATAGAAAGCCGATATTTATTTATTAAGTTCAGAGCATCATTTGGAGTGGTGTTATCTGGTATTGTTAAACCAGAGCTAACCATCGCTGGATTATCACCTGGCACATCTGAAATAATAAGTGAATATACTTTGGCTGGATAGGCAATGTTAGCAAGTTTCCCACCTTTAATTTTAGAAAGATGTTTGCGAATAGTATTCATTTCTGAAATATTGGCACCACTTGCTAATAGCTGTTTATGAATCTCTTGCTTTTCTTTAAAGCTTAAAAAGTCTTCTGGCATGCATAGTAAAGCTGACCCGCCACCCGAAATAAGGGCGACTACCAAATCATTTTTAGTTAAGTTTCGTAATAATTTTGATATTGCTTTAGCAGCTAAATAACTATTTTCATCTGGAATAGGGTGTGACGATTCTATAATTTTTATGTTGTCGCACTCTGTTTTATAGTCATATCTTGTTGTAACTATCCCTTCAATTCTACCACTCCAGTTTTCTTCAAATGCTTTTGCCATTTGGCTTGAAGCTTTACCTGCTCCAATAACAATCGTTTTGCCTGTATGTGAATTTGGAATATGTTTTATAGCCTGTTTAATTGCTTGCTCTGACAAAGTTGCATTTATCATTGTTTGGTAGCAATTGCTAAAAATCTGATTTATTGCATCACTCATCAGTTATTACCTTGTTAAAGGTGTTTATGTCTAGACAGTTTTCAGATTTAGCCACATAGGTTGTAATGGATGCATCGCCTGTTACGTTTACAGCTGTTCTCATCATATCCAGTATTCTATCAACCCCAATAATAAGCGCGATACCTTCAACTGGCAGCCCAACTTGTTGCAGTACCATGGTAAGCGTAATCAATCCAATTCCAGGGACACCTGCCGTTCCAATTGAGCTTAACGTGGCAGTTAAAATTACGGTCAGGTATCCAAATAAACCAATATCAATATTGTAAATATTTGCAATAAAAATTGTTGCGACACCTTGCATGATAGCAGTGCCATCCATATTAATGGTTGCACCTAATGGAATTGTAAAACCCGCTATTTTATTATCTACGCCAAGTTTATTGGTTACAGTCGATAACGTGACAGGGATAGATGCATTACTGCTTGAGGTTGAAAAAGCAAACAGTTGTGCGGGTAACATCTGTTTGAAAAACCTTACAGGATTTAATTTTGCTAGCAAACCAATAATAACGGTATTAATTAGCAACAGATGAACGGTTAATACAAATGCCACCGTGCCAAAGTATCCTAACACATGCAGTATTTTAGCTGGTTCAGTTGTCATAACTAATTTAGCTAATAATGCAAACACCCCGTATGGCGTAAAGTATAAAATAATATTAACCATTTTCATGATGACTTTATTCAGATTCTCAAAGAATTGTTTGATTCTTAATCCAGGCTTTCCTGAAAAGCTAATTGCAAAACCCACTAATAAGGCGAAAACAATAACTTGTAAAATCTTTCCTTCTGCAAGTGCTTGAAATGGGTTGGTTGTAAAAAGACCTAAAAATGTATCTCGAAATGAATATGAAGTTTGTATGTTTAAATTAACTTGTTCAATTTGGAAGTTTGCACCTTCGCCTATATGAAAAAGTAATGCAAATGACATGGCAAGTGTAATTGCAATCGCAGTTGTAAACATGTAAAGCACAATCGTTTTACTACCGATTCTACCTAACATTTTAGGTTCGGATAAGTTGCTAGCACCACATATAATTGATACGAAAATTAAAGGAACAACTAGCATTTTCATTAATTGAATAAATAAATCACCCGCTATATCAAGAATGCCATCAGACAAATAATTCTTTATAAAGAAGTTATCCGCAAAGGGGTGAAAAATGCCCCCAATAACTATACCTAGAAGCATCCCTATTAATATGCGTTTTGTAAATGTTTGGTTATTCATTCTGTGTTACATAACGATACCGTTATATTTAATATAGATTGTGGTTTGCAGTTAAGCTATGTTGATTGCTTTATTCATACATATCGGTTGGTCATCAAAATATTATTTATGCTTCAAAAATTTTAAATACTTGAAAATATGTATATTTAAAGCTAAACATTATAAGTAGCAAGATATAAGAATTTTAAGGGTGTAAAGTGATTAAAAAAATCTCTCTAGCAATTGGATGTGTTACGTTGTGCGCAGCAGGTCAGCTCTATGCTAATGATACTGAAATAATCACGCGAGTCAGTGATGCGTATTCAAATAATAAAGTATTAAATAATGAAATTCAGGCAATACCTGGTGATGCTGCCTGGAATGATCAAGGTTCAGTTGGTGTTCAAAATGGTGTGCTAGTTGGTAATAGTTATTGGGCAACGGTTAGTAATGATAAGGTTGGTGACAAGTATGTAATTCAAGCTATTCTTGGGATTACAGCTAAAGATAAAAATATTAAAGGTGGTGTGTTAGTACCATTCACTAATATTCAAGATGAAAAAGCTCTACCGCCTGTTTTGGTATGTTCTGAATGTGATGGTGATATGGAAAATAAACCTGTTATCGGCTTGCCAATCATAAATGCGACATTGAATAATCAAAATCAATATCGTGGTAAAATTGTTGACCCATTAAATGGTAATAGCTACAAATTAGCAATGTGGGTAGACAAAGAGGGTACGGAATTAAATGGTGCGGGTCAGTTTTTATTTTTCAATACTAGTCAAACTTGGTATAGAATTAGCGATGACTTAGCAAAATCCTGTTTTGAATGGTTTAAAAAACAGCCATTTGCAACAGTTAAGGGTGAAGCCAAACTTCAAAGTGGTGACTTTACCAGTTTTGCATACGCCGCAGAAAATGACCAAATTAGTCAACAAACTGTTTCTGATAATTTAAAGAAACTCTGCCAGTAAGTTAGTGATTATTTAGCGCCCATAAATTTATCTTAATCACATTTCTTTTGATTTTCTCCAGAATTTATATATTTTTATTCTGTCGTTTTAGTCTTTTCATGTTCGCTATTTTTGTGGTTCTTACCTAAATGTTGTTGCAAGTTTTTAAACTTATCACTCAGCATTGGGCCAAGATATACACTAATAGCTGTTGCAAATGTAGAAAGACCAATCAATATCATGGTACAGGTGAAAAGTCTGGCAATATCAGAAGTTGGAGTAATATCACCATATCCAACGGTGCTATAGGTTACAATGGTAAAATATAGAGCATCTATCCATGTTTTGACACCGTTAAACCCTTCTTTTAGCATATAAGTTCCTACTACACCATAACCAAGTGAAAATATGATTGACATAAGAACATAGGTTTGTTTGTCACCAGTTTTATCAAAAGATTTATATGAGATTATCAACAACACAAATGCAAAAACTGAATAATAAAAAGTATGGGTGATATGCCAAGAAAATAAATTAATAGATATAGTGACACCTAGAAACACTACTGACCAACACCAAGCCATTCTGTGTTTTTGATAGAGCCCCTTGCCAATTAATATCCCCATAGCACCAAATATTAATGAAAAGCCATTGGTGTAGGTTTGTTCCTGAAGAATATCAACAGTGCCTAAATATTTAATGGCTTTGGTTAGGTCAGGTACATTTTTAAGGAACAAGATACCTTCGAGCGTATAGAGAGTTCCATTAATAATAACCAGTATAGCAATAATGCGGGGTAAAAAATTTCGAACTTTTATTAAGAAGTTACTATTTAGCTTCATGTTAGTTAAGTTTGATGAAAATAATACCAAATATAGATGGAATTGATATCCTCAACAAGGTCTTCATCTAAACCGACTGGTAAAAATATCGGATAAG
>CAJXRW010000232.1 GCA_913060525.1 uncultured Gammaproteobacteria bacterium | reverse complement strand
AAAACAACACCTATTACAACGGCTTCTAATGCCAACTAAAATTGTTCTTGCGTCAAGTAATCAAGGCAAAGTTCTGGAAATTAAAGAAATTCTATCCTGCTATAATGTCATCCCTCAAACGCATTTCAACATACCAGATGCAGATGAAACAGGATTAAGTTATATTGAGAATGCGATACTAAAAGCACGTCATTGTGCGAAATATAGCAAGCTACCCTCTCTAGCTGATGACTCAGGCATATCCGTAAACTGCTTAAATGGTCAACCAGGAATATATAGCGCAAGGTTTGCAGGAGAAAAGAAAAGCTCATCAGACAACATTAATAAGTTAATTTCCTTGTTAAAAAATATACCCTCTAACCAATTACAGGCACAATTCCATTGCCATATGGCGTTAATGCGCCATGAATTTGATCCTACCCCTTTAGTAGTAAGCGGGATATGGGAAGGTGAAATCACACTACAAATAAAGGGTATTAACGGCTTTGGATATGACCCTGTTTTTTACATCCCTGAAATTGGCAAAACAGCGGCTGAAATTGATCAAAATCTAAAAAATAAGATTAGTCACCGAGGTATGGCACTCGCAAAACTTAAAGACATATTAACTACGAAACCTGATTGGCTTGGTGCGCTCGCTTAAAGTTTAGCACCTTATCTACTGTTTTCTCGTGCTCAACATCTGCTGGTTGCGATTTAATAAACCAGCAAAATAAATCTTGGTCTTCACAAGTCAATAATGCAAGAAAGGCACGTTTATCATCCACACTCAAAGCTTCGTAAGCATACTCCACATATGGCTCCAATATTAGATCCAACTCCAGCATACCTCTTTTTGAAGCCCATCGAACCTTATCTATTTCTTTTTCCGAACCAATAACAGAAGAATAGTCAACGGATAGCATTAAGACCCCACACTACTAAGTGCTTCATTTAATATTTTACTTGGCCTCATTGCTGCCGTGGCTTTTTTATCATCAGGACGATAATACCCTCCAATATCGATTGATTTACCTTGAACAGCATTCATTTCCTCAATAATTGCATTCTCCTGAGAAGATAGCGTATCAGCAAGCACAGAAAATTTATTTTTAAGCTCCGAGTCATCAATCTGATTAGCCAATGCTTTTGCCCAATACAAAGCTAAATAAAAATGGCTGCCACGATTATCTAACTCACCAACTTTTCTTGATGGTGATTTATTCGTATTTAAAAACTCACTATTTGCCTTATTTAAAGCTGCTGCCAAAACAGCCACTTTCTTATTATCAGTCTTAGCAGCCAAATCTTCCAAGGAAACAGCCAAAGCAAGAAACTCACCAAGCGAATCCCACCTTAGATGATTTTCTTTTAAAAACTGCTGGACATGCTTTGGTGCAGAACCACCCGCCCCAGTTTCAAACAAACCACCACCAGCAATCAAAGGAACAATAGACAACATTTTAGCACTTGTACCCAGCTCCAAAATAGGAAATAAATCAGTTAGATAATCACGCAACACATTGCCCGTTACTGATATAGTATCTTTTCCCTCTCTCACTCTTTCCAATGAATATCGAATGGCTTTAACAGGAGACATAATCTTAATTTCTAAACCAGAGGTGTCATGATCTTTAAGGTATCGTTCCACTTTTTTGATTAAATTTGCATCATGCGCCCTATTTTCATCCAACCAGAATATCGCTGGCTGACCACTTGCGCGAGAACGATTGACTGCTAACTTAACCCAATCTTGAATTGGAATATCTTTGGTCTGGCACATACGCCATATATCATTTTTTTCAACTCTATGCTCCATCAATACTTTTCCAGAATCATCTATTACTTTAACTGTCCCATTCTCTGAAATTTTAAATGTTTTATCATGTGAGCCATATTCTTCTGCTTTTTGTGCCATTAACCCTACATTGGCAACACTACCCATAGTGGTAACATCAAAAGCACCATGCTCTTTACAGAAACTAATTGTTTCTTGGTAAATACCTGCATAACACCTGTCAGGTATCATTGCTTTAGTATCGTGCAGTTTGCCATCAGCTCCCCACATTTTACCTGATGACCGAATTGCTGCAGGCATTGAAGCATCGATAATGACATCACTAGGAACATGTAAGTTAGTAATTCCTTTATCCGAATCAACCATCGCCAATTCAGGCTGTTTCTCATAAACTACGTTGATATCATTCCTAATAGCATCTTGTTTTTCTTTTGGTAAAGTCTGAATTTTATTGTAAACATCGCCAATTCCGTTACTCACATCCACACCAATTTCTTTGAAAGTCTCACCATGCTTAGCAAAAACATCTTTATAGTAAACCAACACAGCTTGACCGAACATTATTGGGTCAGATACTTTCATCATGGTTGCCTTTAAATGCAAAGAAAGTAACACATTTTTATCTTTAGCATCTTTTATTTCAGCTTCAAAAAAATTATTCAGTGCCTTGCTACTCATAACAGAAGCGTCAATCACCTCATTCTCTAGCAATGCAATTTTCTCCTTTAACACTTGAGCACCACCTGCATCTTTATGGAGCTCAATTTTAATACTTCCCGCTTTTGATACTACTACAGATTTTTCACTAGCATAAAAATCCCCTTCGTGCATATGTGCCACGTGCGACTTAGAGTCTTTTGCCCACTCTCCCATAGAATGTGGATGATTTTTAGCATATTCTTTTACTGGAGCTGCAACACGCCTATCAGAGTTCCCTTCCCTTAATACGGGATTAACAGCACTTCCCAATACTTTTGCATAACGTGCCTTTATTTCTTTTTCTTCATCTGTTTTTGGTTCAGACGGATAATCAGGGATGCCAAACCCCTGAGATTGTAACTCTTTAATTGCAGCCGTTAACTGAGGGATTGATGCACTAATGTTTGGCAACTTGATAATATTTGCTTCAGGTTTTTTGGTTAAATCTCCTAGTTCTTTAAGCGTATCTGATTGTCTTTGATCGTTTCTGAGTCTGTCAGAAAAATTTGAAAGGATTCGTCCAGCCAGTGAAATATCTCTAGTTTCAACATTTACGCCTGCTGCCCTTGTAAACGTATTAACAATAGGTAGAAAAGAATAAGTTGCAAGCGCTGGCGCTTCATCTGTTTTTGTATAGATAATTTTTGAGGGCATATTGACTCCAATCATATTATGAATAAATTAATATTTTTTTAAAATCATAGCAATGATTTATGGGGTAGGCAAATCTTTAGACGAAATGCCCTGCCTAATAACTCATTAATTATTATATGACAATCTTAATAATTAGTTTTTATAATTAATATTGTATATATAACTATATTTAAGGTATTATTGGACTTTAGATAAATTCTATTTTTGCAAGTCAAAAAATATCAATCATAAATAATTTAGGTATATAAATGGCACGTACAGGCATTTCATATGAAGATGTTGCATCAGTAATTGAAAACCTGATGGTTAATGGAGAAAAACCCACTATCTTAAAAATTCGCGAAACATTAGGTGGCATCGGCAGCCCTAATACCATCAGTAAATATTTAAAGCAGTGGAAAGAGCAAGCCTTAAAATCAAATATAGACAGCATTCCTGAAAGCTCTGTTGAAAAAATTCCTGCCGCAATTAGTTCAACCAATAAACCTGTAGATACCATGTCAAATAATGAAAATCGCAATATTTCTTCTGAAAATATGACATCCAAACAACAATTAGAATCATTGGCTCCAAGCATACAAGCTTTGGTAGAAAGCTCAAAAAATGCGAGCTCAGAATTACTAAATGCAATGAACACCGAATGGAATATCATTTTAAATGAAAAAGATGATGAAATCAAAATTCGTAAATTACACGCCGCACTAATCAAAGAACAGACTAGACGCGAAGCGGCTGAAAAAGTAGCACAAGAATCTAAAGTATATTCTGAAACTATTAAATCGCAAGTCGCTCAACGCATAAATGAACTTAAAGATTCCTTAGAGGCTGAAATTGCTTTTCTAAATGGTCAAATACGTAAGCTCAAAAAAGAGTCCGAGTCAGACATAGATTACTATCGTGAGCAAATTGAGAAAGCCAATAACAAACTGATTAATCTAGCATCAAAATAAGCCGCCAAATAATTACATACTAGTAAGAAGATGCTGATATATTTAATGAAACATCATAAATTCCCGCTTTAGCAGCAGCAAGTTGGGCGGCTGGAATGGTAATATATTCAGGTCGTATGCAATTGTAGCTATTACTACCTTCTGGTTGAAATTCAAATTTCATATTATATCGAACATCGTTTCTATTGATTCTAAGCTTATAGTCAACTTCGCCCAGACGCTCCTTGCCGCTTCATCATAAAACCACCTTCATTATTTGTTATGATGAGATCAAGCCGTGGGATCGTATAGTGTCCGTTTTTTATCATTACCTTGATAACTAACGTGAGTTCGGGCTAAGGATTATATTTTCATAATCAGGTTACTTATTTCGAT
>CAJXRW010000231.1 GCA_913060525.1 uncultured Gammaproteobacteria bacterium | reverse complement strand
CGAGATTTCTGCCTGTCTCGTGGGCTCGGAGATGTGTATAAGAGACAGTCCAGGTTTTCAGTAATTATGCGAGTAATATAGGTTTTAAAGGATGCAACAATTTCTTCATTGCTAAGTTCTAAGCTTGCTTTGGCAAAATCTTCAACATAAGGGATAGCGTTAAAATACACTCTGTTCCAGTTATCACCAGAAATTGGGTCAAAGCGCCCGTAAGTATATTCACCCATTTTGCAATTACCACCAATTGGATTGCAGTGTGGTACAAGGGTGATCTTACCTTTCGGTGGGTTTACCTTGAATTCTTCCAGTAATTTGTGGATGACTAAATTTCCTTGCAGCTCAGCGCCGTGCATACTTGCCTGTATATAAACTGAATAATGTTTTTCTGGCTCAGTACCAGGAAAGGTATAAACTGTTACCTCAATATCTTTGCCAGTAATATCCTGACCAATAATAAGTTGATGTGTTTTCATAAAAATTCCTCCTTGTTGGGTATTATAGGAAATATGTTGCAAGGTAGTAATGGTGGGTGATTTTACTTTTAACTTTTTGGTAATGAATAGTCATTTTATTGTTTTGGACTATATCTTAGCCGTCACCTATATTCATATTCGTTAAATGATTATAGAGGTCTGTGATGTCAAAATTAAAATATATATTACCATTGGCAATAGCTACCAGTTTAAATTTATCCGTTTATGCTGTAAATGATACAACGCCTTGTCAAAACACCTGGATAAAAGCATTAATCGCAGAAACACAACCACCTGCTAACGTGAGCCAATATGCTGAGCAAATTCATAATTTAGCCCCTGATGCAGATCAGATAAACCTTAGGGTAACATTGGCAGATATTACAACACCCGAAGCATATCACAATGTGGTGCAGCAATATCAAACATTAATTAACGATTTAAGAGCAGATTACGGTTCACATTCAATTACGATTGGTTTTCATCCTGATAATTCTAAATATAGTTATGGTATTTGGTGGAATCCTACAGATGGCGCTGACCAAACATGTGCGAATGGTGATTGGCAATGCGTTCTGAATAACAGCATTATTTTAATGAATACCATTAATGCAGGCTTACCAAGTGGTAAAGGCTTTAATGAATTTTCGATTGAACAAAGTTATGTTGAACCTCAAAACCAAGCGACTGCAAGTGAAGTTGGCATCCAAAATGTAAAATCTTGTTTAAATGGGAATAAGAACGCTACTTATTCTTGCCCAAGTGGCATTACTTTGGCAGAGCCTACGGTTACTTATGGTTATGTGGGCCCAAGCTATGGCGCACCTAACCAGTATGGTCCATCTGTCTATGATTTTGGATATCCTCAATATTATAATCTTTACCATACCTTTACTATCGAGCAAGGTCAGCAACCGCCTTATTTACCGAGCTCTTCTACAGGTACGTTACAACCTAGTGTTAAGTATATGGTTTTAGATGCCAACATTGATGCCAAATCATTTGATAATGTGCTGCCGCTTTCTGTGGCAAATAACCCAGGTAAAATAACGGTTTTTACCTTGCAGCCTGGTCAAACAGAAATAGACCCATCTTTACCTGCTGCGTATGATGCTTATCTGTTTTCTCAAAAGCAATTAAACAGCAGCCCAAATGATACAAATGCAGAAGTCTTTATTACGCTATCTGGAGAACCAGAATTTTTAGGTGCATCTGGATGGACACATCAAAGTTTATGTGAATATCATCAAGATTTAATCAATGATTTCAAAGAACATTATCCAAATGTGAATACGGATGATATACAGTTTGCGGTTTGGAATTTTTCAGCGCTATTGAATCAGCAGTAAGTTATTTTTAATCATTATTCCCTGATACTCTTATTATTCACACGCTTGTCTTTTGTCGCATTCACTATAGGCGCTCTATATAAGGATGTCTCGTTATTCTTCGTCTATACTCAAATAGTGAGTTATATAAACAAGGTGTATTCAATGAGAAATTTATCAAAGAAAATTAAATTTTTAGCCAGTGTTTGTATTTTGCTGCCAACTTTTGCATTAGCTGATGGTCAAAATGGACAAGCTGAAAATGCTGATCAAAATGGTGGATTACCAGCAAACCCAACACCAGCTCAAGCACAAAAATATATTGATACCAGTAAAGACTGCATGATTGTGCAAAACAAAAAACAAATTGTTTTAAAGTGCGGTGATAATATGATTTTTGTTACGCCAGAGGGTGTAGGGATTAAAACGCCAAGTGTTTCTAAGTTTTGGTCATGATGTGTATGAAGGTTTTATTGTTTTGTATATAAGCAATATTTCAGGATATTGTGCATATAAAAGCAAAAGTATCACATTAATGGTTTGTAATTATATGATACATGTTATTTTTCTTGGCTGTATATGGTTATATTTATTATGTTTGTAGGGATAATAATTAGTTAAGCATTCAATTGAGCATAGGAAGAATCATGCTAAAAAGAGATTTACCGCTTTTTTTATTTCTCGGTACAGCTGATCACGAAGGGATAACAAGCAAACTTAAGGCTACAAATACGCAGTTTAAAAAGAAGCTATTAGATTCAAGTGTTCAAAATTGGAACACTATATTCGATTATTACGATAACTATCAGGTTACAGGCACTATCGTTAAGTTAACTCCGCATACCTATCGTGCAATAGCTTCGGAAAAATACAGGGAATTGGCTGAGAGATTGTTTGGAGAGATAGCCAAACAACCAAATATAGTTTTTGTATATGAGTCTTTACTATCAGGTGTGGCAGAAGAGCCACTCCAAGATGATGACGAAGAGCAAGACCCATTCTATGGACATTATTTCGGCCAACCCAGAGAGGGTGCACTTGAAATCGTCAATTCAATGATGGAAAAACATGGCCTGATTGTGATGCCGTATAAGAAAAATGCAGAGCTCACAGTTTTGGCAACGTCGTTCCTTGAGCAAAATGAAAATAATTTGATTTTCAGGTTGTATGTGCCTTCTGAAAGAATGTGGGCATTGGAAGCAGATAAACTTTTACAGCTTTTCAGAGACTATCTATCAAAAGTTAGCGGCGTCAATTCTAGGTTGGATCAATATCGTACCAATCAAGGAGTCATCTATGAGTTCTTCGGTGAAAATGAGGAGTCAGCGAAGGATATAGCTGAAGAGTTTGATGAATTCTCAAAGTTTATGGATGTATGCGCATCTGCCCCATCAAAAGCAGAAATGCTTCTTAAAAGCAAGAGCCTTACCGCGAACTCAATAGCCAATATAGTTGATAGATACTCAAAAGAAGCTCGAAGGCTACATGTAGATCTTCGCCAAGAACGAGAGAGAAAGATACTTTCCATACGTCATAGGCTGGAATCGGAGTTAACAGACGTGCTACCGAGTGATTCTGCTTGGGAGGTTATTTCTACAATTGTTAATAATGCCATACCGCAAGCAGATTTGTTTGGTAATGCCATTAGTGTAGATCAGTCTCCTTTAAGTATTTCTGGTTCACAAAACGTAACGGTTAACTTAAAACCCCAGATTATCCAAACTGTAAATGGTGTTGTGTCTCAGGAGATATATGGAGATCAACACATCGGGCCTGAAGCAAAAGAAATACTTGATCTAATTAATGCGTATGCAGGTGAAAGAACTACAGAGCTTTCATCCGCAGTTCATGAGGTGTTAGACCCTGATTCGCCAAAATCTGATAGGTTTTCGGCAAAACAGAAATTGAAGGGTTTTCTCTTTGGCTTAGGGGGTAAGATAACTGACGCTGCTCTGGATGTACTTCAGAAATATATTGAAAATCAGATCGGAGTGTAAATGCTTAACAATCGCAGGCACAGGGACAAAATTTACGCTGCGCTACAATTTTTCCCGTGCTGCGGGCGTTAACCTAAGAAGTAATAGAGTATTAATTACGGGTTATTTTTGTGTATTTTTATATCACCATACCCAATCAAGTTGAGCACATGCTTGGTCGCGGTATCCATATCTGAGGCTTATAAATGGATTCCGTGATCAAGTCACGGAATGACAGGTCTTTGCTATATGAGAAAGGTGTGAAGAATTTATTAAGATTTAGTATCTCTATAAAAATTTTCGTGACTGCTAGCCTGTAATAAAGTAAGAACGAGTTGATCTTCCTCGAATGTATAGCCAATCAATGTTAACTGCTTGTTAATTTTACACTTGTGAACATAAAGAAATGAAAGGTCACCCTTTTTCTGGTCACCTATTAATGGGTTTTTAATGATTTCCTTTATTTGATCATCCAGTTCAAGCTTATGTTGTTTTGGTAATTTCTTAACGTATTTTTTAAAGGTGTTAGTTTGAATAACTTTTTTAATCTTCAAATTCATAACCACTTAACTCGCCATTATCCATTTCGGCTTTAGCAATTAAACTTTGCTTAATAAGGGAGTAGGGGAGGTCTGGATTCCTGTCTCTTATACACATCTGACGCTGCCGACGATCTACTCTGTGTAGAT
>CAJXRW010000230.1 GCA_913060525.1 uncultured Gammaproteobacteria bacterium | reverse complement strand
GCAGCGTCAGATGTGTATAAGAGACAGCTTTAAATTTTTGCCCAGCTAACTCAATCGCTGATGCAAGTTGCTTGTCGCCATTTGCTAAAAACTTTTGAATCGCTTTCGTCGTTAAGCCTGTTGTTTCAACTTTTGCTGATTTGGCTTTTAATTGCTCTAAAATGGTCATGTAAATATCCATATTCATACCTTGTGTTCCTTGTTCAACAAACTGTTTTTCGGTTTGTTGCTTTGCGGTCGTTATATCCATATAAACCTCTGAAAGTAAGTGTTAGAAAGAATTTAATTGCCTACCCAGCTTCTCGAAATGGACAATAATTGTCAACCCATTTCAGCTTGGTATTGCTAAGTTTTCATGCTGCATTTCTGAATTTTCAGCTACATTATTTGCAGCTTTGGGTAGCACATGCTATTTATTGGCTATACTTCAAAGAACGTATTAAAATTTGGTAATGAAATGAAGCTTTCTTCAAAAAGAAATATCTTTTTTTCAAGTTTTGCGACAGCAGTTGAGTATTATGATTTTATGATTTACGCCTACTTGGCGGTCTATATCTCTGAAGTTTTTTTTCCAAAAGGGGATGATACGATTAATTTGTTAGAAACTTATGCCTTATTTGCATTGGGTTATTTTATGCGACCATTAGGTGGGTTAGTGTTTGGTAATTTAGGTGATATTTGGGGGCGTAAAAAAGTTTTAGCCATTACGGTAGTGTTAATGATGATCTCGCTGCTAATGATCGCCTTTGTACCTGGATATGAAACCATTGGCATTATTGCACCAATATTATTATTGCTCTCAAGACTATTGCAAGGCTTTTCTATTGGTGGAGAATATAACGGTGTGCTAGCAACGTTAATAGAAAACGCACCAAAACATAAACGTGGAATGATTACCAGTATTGGTACGTTTATTTCGGGTAATGGGGTTTTATTGGCAACCATTGTCGTGATGATTTGTAATGTTAACTTCTCTCACCAAGATATGCTGGATTATGGCTGGCGGATTCCTTATTACATTGGTGTTATCTTATCTATTCTGTCTGTAATTTTTATCTTTATGCTGAAAGAATCAGACAAGTTTGAAAAGGTAAAAGAAAAACATTTAGAGTCAAAACTACCCGTTTGGGATGCGCTAAAAAAATACCCGTGGGCGGTGTTTATGGTATTTGCATTAGCAGGTTATTTGGGCGTGGCTTACTATATGGCGGCAAGCTATTTACCAAATATGATGACAACGACATTAGGTTTCCCCGCATCTACAACCATGATCGCGACCGTACTGGCTGCAATTTGTTATGCCTACACTGCGCCATTATGGGGTGCGTTATCCGATAAAATTGGTCGTAAGCCGATATTGTTTACCTCGATCCTCCTAATTGGGCTATTTATCTATCCTGCGTATATCGTTTTAAGTTGGGGTGATCTGACAGGTATTATTATTGTTTACTGTGTTTTAATGTTAATGATTTCAGCCTGTACCGCTACTTTCGTGGTTGCGATTAATGAGGCTTTCCCAACCCACCTTCGTTATAGCGGTGTTGCTTTTGGTTATAATATTGGTAACGCATTATTGGGTGGGACAGTATTGTATGTATCTCAAATGTTGGTTGACTGGTTTGGGAGTTTCATTGCCCCAGCAATTTATGTTGTCGTACTTTCAGTAATTTTATTATTCATTGTTGCAAAAATGAAAGAAACTAAGGATATGGATTTGGAGGATTAGTTTCGTTTGGGATAGCTATAACCTTACCATTTACCCCAGTTCTTAAATGACTCTCTTTTATATTTATGAAATGCCGTTAAACTATCTTTAGTTATTTGCTAAAGGAATGTATATGAGCAATTCTCAGGATTTATTGTTTGAAATCGGATGTGAAGAACTACCGCCAAAATCATTGAATAAAATGGCTGAATCATTGTTGAGGTCAGTTACCGATCAGCTATTAAAATTAGATATTTCGTATAAAGAAACTAAATATTTTTCATCTCCTAGACGATTGGCGTTTATCATTGAATCCCTTGCAGGTCAGCAACCTGATAAAAGTTCCCAGCGTTTGGGGCCACCCGTTGAATCTTCATTTGATGGTTGTAACGTGCCGACTAATGCCGCTATTGGATTTGCAAAATCTTGTGGTACAAATTTTGAAAACCTAGAGCAAATTGACACACCTAAAGGTAAACGTTTGGCTTTTGTGGTCGAAGAAAAAGGAAATCTCACGGCATCCTTGTTGCCGCAGATAATTGAAATAGCACTGAAAAAATTGCCTATTTCTAAAATGATGCGTTGGGGTGATCATTCATATTCATTTGTTAGGCCTGTGCATTGGATCGTGTTTTTATATGGTCATAAAGTGATTGATATGGAACTCTTTGGTAAAAAAGCGAGTAACCTCAGCTATGGTCATCGCTATATTTCTCCTGGCGCCATCAAAATAGATAAGGTTTCCGCATACCCAGACCAATTGCTTGAAGCAGGTCACGTGGTGGTTGATATTGCTAAAAGAAAACAAATGATACAACAAGGGCTAATTGAAGTTTTAGAGGATAAAGCGTTAAACGTTTTAATTGATGATGAATTATTGGATGAGGTGGCGTCTATTGTTGAATACCCATATCCACTGGTATGTTCATTCAATCATGATTTTTTACGTGTTCCACAGGAATCATTGATTACAGCCATGCAGTCACATCAAAAATGTTTCCCTGTTGTTGATAAAACGGGCAAGTTGGTCAATAAATTTATTACGGTATGTAATATTAACTCTGAAAAACCAGAAATTGTAATTCAAGGGAATGAGCGCGTTATGGCGGCAAGGCTTTCTGATGCAGCGTTCTTTTATGATTCTGATGTTAAAATTCCGCTTGAGAAGTTTTCTGCTCGCCTTGAAAATGTTATTTTCCAAAAACAACTTGGCAGTACTCAGGATAAAGTTGAAAGAATCACACAGTTAGCACTGTATATTGCTGATCAAATTCAAGCTGATAAACAGAATGTAGAACGTGCAGGTGTGCTTTCTAAAGCTGATTTGATGACAGATATGGTATTTGAATTTCCAGAGCTTCAAGGTTTGATGGGTTATTACTATGCTCAAGCACAAGGTGAGCATAATGATGTCGCCCTAGCGTTAAATGAGCAGTATTTACCTAAATTCTCAGGTGATGTACTACCAAGCAGTAAAACAGGGATTTGTTTATCTTTGGCTGATAAGCTCGATACACTTGTCGGAATCTTTGGTATTGGTCAAAAACCAACAGGGGATAAAGATCCTTTTGCGCTGAGGCGTGCAGTGATTGGGGTTTTAAGAATACTAAAAGAAACGGGTTCAGATGTTGATTTCGTCAGTTTGTTAAGATTTGCAAAATCATTACATCAAGCTAAGTTATTGCCTGATACCGTCGAACAGGTAGAGCAGTTTGCATTTGAGCGCTTAAAAGGATTATATAAAGACGAAGGAGTTGATTTTGATGTATTTGACGCAGTCGCTAGTGTCGAGCCACAATCAATTTTGGATTTTGATCAACGTATTCAGGCGGTACTATCATTCAAAGACAAACCAGAATCGGCTGATTTATCACAAGCAAATAAACGCATTTCAAATATATTGTCTAAGAATAATATTAATGGATCGAGTAAAGTAAATGAATCTGCTTTAGTGGAAAGTACAGAAAAAGACCTATATAAAAACCTTGTTTCTGTTTCTCAAGAATTTAAAGTGGATATACAGGGAAAATCATATTTACCTGCTTTAGATAAACTTTGTGCTTTAAATACGGACATCAATCAGTTTTTTGATAACGTCATGGTCATGGATGAGAATGAGGAGGTTCGCAATAACAGAATTGCTTTGTTATCAACCATTCAAAATCAGTTTAGGCAAGTGGCAGATATCTCGAAATTAGTGATTGAAACTAAATAATATTCCAGCCTTGTTCTGAAACATAATCACCTAATACGCTAATTCTATCTCCTCTATGCAGTTCGCCAACCCCTTTTGGCGTGCCTGTATAAATCAAGTCACCTATTTCAAGATTCCAGATGGATGATATATATAAAACCAATGTTTCAATATTAAATATCATGTCACGGGTGTTGCCATTCTGCTTTTCTTCACCATTTACAAAGCAGGCTAGTTGTAAATTATTTAGATTATGTTTTTCAGGCTCGTAACCGACAATTTTGGTTATGGTTGCGCTTTCATCAAATGCTTTGGCAATTTCCCAAGGATGACCTTTTTGCTTAAGTTCATTTTGTAGGTCACGTAAGGTTAGATCAAGCCCCAGACCAAAACCAGAAATAAAGTGTTTAACATCCTCTTTATTTTCAGGTTTACCTGATTTGCTTATTTCTAACACTAACTCTGTTTCATAGTGCAAGCTATTACCATGTTGCGGAAAATTAATGGTTTCAGAATTCCTGACCTGTCTCTTATACACATCTGACGCTGCCGACGATCTACTCTGTGTAGAT
>CAJXRW010000229.1 GCA_913060525.1 uncultured Gammaproteobacteria bacterium | reverse complement strand
CTACACAGAGTAGATCGTCGGCAGCGTCAGATGTGTATAAGAGACAGCACCAAACCAGTGAAGCCCGATAAGTATTACAAAAAAAACCGTAACCAATATAAAGTAAATAAAGCATATCCTAAGAATAAGTTTAAAATTCCATGCAATAAAATCACTTGCTTTATCAAGCCTGTTCTCCTGCAAAAACGGTGCCAGGAATTTTTGGGATACAGCATCTGTGCCAAACAAGAAAAGTGAAGCGCCAGCTAAGAATAAATTAAGCGCTAATGAAAAATCACCAAAAAGAGACTTTGACATTCGTTGGGCCAAATAGGTGTTGACTAGAAAAGTAATTACGTAACACCCCACTGCCAGCAAGACTATCGCAATACTTATATTGAAACCAGCAGGCTTCTTTTTTTCAGTTTCCTCCATAGAAATAATCCATTAAAGTTCAATTAAATATAGAATACTTAGATTTTTAATCTAATATGCAAATGCACTTTTCCAAAGAGCAATCACAATTTTTTAAAATTTACACACAACTAGGGATTGGATTTTACATAGACATTGTCTCATTGCTCCCAGGTTGGAGTATTAAAAAAAATAGCAAATGGCATGTGAATGAAGTTGAATTTGTGTTAATCACCGTTGACCTAAGTTTAGAATCTTATTTGGCACATCGCCAGAAAAGATAATTCTACGATAGATGCTTATTGATCAAATAAAGCTCTTCAAGAGCAAGTTGGCATAGAATACACCCCTATTTCAGCTGAGTGTATGGACAACAAACCCGTAGCATTTGCAAAAATACGAATATTATTCTTATCAATTCCAATTTTTTCCAAAGGAAATTTTATAGTTTGATTAAGGCTAGCATATGGATTGTTATTAAGCTCATCTTTGGGCAGAGCAGACATAACAATTACACGGTAATCATCATTATTAAATTCAAGTTTAATTGCACTCAAGTTTGATCCCACAGCATGGTACAGCACTATTTTATCGTTAACATTGTCCCATAAAATTACCGCAGCACAAGAAAGTAAAGGGCTAAAATATGCTGCTTTTGTAAACGATATATCCCTTCTCTGCCCCTCACGGATAGCAATATCACTCGGAGAAAAGTATTGTGGATTAGACTGAAAACCTAATTTACCGGCATCATGGATACCTTCAGCTACATACGAATCAAAAATTTTGTTAATATTTAAATCTGGAGCTTGGAACTTACCTATTTTTTTACTTTCTTTATATTGATCACCACAATTTTTACAAACTTGAACCGAGCTAGTAGGCCCATAAACTCGAGGAGAGTTTTTTAATCTATTAACTCTACTTAATTTTATATCAGAAATACAGGTGTGACATATAATAATACCACACTGATAGCAGTGGTGCTTGTTTGTGCTAAATAAAGAGCCTTTTAGATTAGCGCTGCAAATTTGACAAATATCAGACTCGTTATCCATAATCCACAAACTCTCTTTATATTTTATAGCCCTTGGTCTAGCAAATAAATAATTATTCATTTTTCCCCTGAATTATAAATAAAATACTTGGATTACATACTATAAACTTAATCTTAAATTAGTATGATTATGCACTATTAGATAATTACAATATAAACTCATCTAATAGTGCATAATAATATGTATTTAAGATAGATAATTTAAGAAGCACTATGGTTATATTGAACAATAGCTTTATTAGCTGCATCATCATCTATACAAAAACCAACGCTATAAGCTACGGTTTCTATATTATCTACCCCTAATATAATAGAACCTATATTTCCTTTTTTGATATTTGCAAATACCTGTTGACGGAAGAATTTATATGTCATTCGGTATAATAGATAGTCATCATCATTTATCATAAAGGATTTTATTCTGTCACCTGTTTCATTTCTTAGCTGTTGTTCAGTTGCGCCTGAAATTTTTATATATAAATCATCCCCCATATTACTTGCTGAGTATTTTTCACCCATCTTGTTAGCAATAGCACTCACAACATATCCTGATGTTAATATACTTAGTTCAGCCCTATTACCCTCTATGTTTGCTTGCTGAATTAATTGTCCTAATACTTCTATTTCTGTACCATCAGTATTTAATTTTAACTTTTGTTTACCATCATCAATACTAATTGCAGCCAAATCATCTGGACTTGATCCAACTTCTATCGATGTAATCCCAACAACATTTGGCGCATTATTTGCCTGAGAGGATTGAGTGCTAATAATGGTATCATAACCAAAATTTGCAGTTACATCACTTTCGTTTGAACCTGTAATATGTACTATATCTTGCATAATTTATTTCCTTCTACATTTATAAAATTATTTACTAACCCAACCTTGCATCTACTTTTAACTCAACATCCAGTCCTTCAAACTGAATATGGGGCAAAATAGAAATCGAAGACTTATACCAACCCGCCATTCCAGCTACCTTTTCCACCTCAATACTCGCAGCTTTGAATGGATGATAGCCCAACACTAAAGGTGTGGGATCTGGTATGGCTGTGACATATTTAAATATCCAGTTATTTAAAAACTCAGATAGCGATGTTTCATCATCATTGCCTCCTATTTTGTCTCTAACCATCACTTTCACATAATGCGCAATTCTGGAAATAGACATCGTGTATGACATATTTGCAATTAATTGAGAGTTCTCTGAATCTTTAGGGTCTTCAAACTCTTCTTTTAACTTAATAGAATTCGCGCTAAAAAAACAGCCTTCATTTGCTTCCTTCTTAAATACAAATGGCATAAAACCAGCATTTGCAAAGTCTAATTCACGATAATCAGGAATAATAAACTCAACCGGAACTTTAGACTCTTCCATACCCCTTGTATTAAAAGAATAACCAGACAAGCCTTCTACCGTACCACCTGTCCTCGGCCCCCTAATCGATTGACACCATCCTGTTTTCTCAAATGACCTCATCATATTTTTTGCCATTAAAATGCTAGCATTTCCCCAAGTAAATTCATCATTCCCTTTAGGATTATCAATCTGCTCAACAAAATTAGGTAATGTCTTTCCTGCTGGGTTATTAATTGGATCATAAGGGGATCTAACTAAATATCTTGGTAAAGTTAATCCAATATATGCTGCTTGTGGCTCCTTACGAAACTTGTTCCAGTTACCATAGCGATGATGTGACATCAATGCACCTAAGTTTTTAATCTCTTTAATTTCTTCCATTGACTCACAACCAAAAAACTTTGGTGATGCAGCAGAAACAAAAGGCGCATGAGAAGTCGCAGAAATCTTACCCATAATAGAAAGCCAGTTAATATCGTCTTCTGTGTTTTCAAACTCATATAAACCAACAATGGAGCCATAGGGCTCTCCCCCATACTGGTCATACTCATTAACATAAACCTTTTTAAATAACTCACTAGAGGAAATATCTACTGCATTTGTCTCAAAGTCATCTAATAATTCATCTTTTGCCGCATCAAATAATGATATTTCAATATTGCCTCTAACAGGCTTGCTTGTATATAGATCCTGAATCGATAACCATTTCTGTTCAATATTTTTAAATCTTGCATTTTTCAGAATAGCATTAATCTGTAATCCGATTACCTCATCTATTCTGTCAATAATTTTTCGAGTCAGCTCTTTATTGTAAACTTCAATTTGTTCTGAATCAGTGTTTGCAAAAATGGCAGATAATGCAGCACCTATCCGAGCAAAATCATTTTGCAGAACTTCTTCTTTATTCTTCTCACTGGTAACATAATCATAATTTATATTGGCTAGCGTATTTTCCTTAACTTCCAGATTGATACTACCAAATAATGATTTTAAAGCAGATTGGTTGGGCGCTAATTCTTGTTTTACATCCGTACTCATTTCTTACTCCCCAGCCTGTTGTGATTCAACCTGATTTTGCTCTAATTTAAATGTTTCCAAATTAGGTAATTCTTTTATTAGACCAGATGTTTTATCTTTATCACGTAATATATCCTTAATGATGTTCCTAAAGGCTTTATTGTTATCAACCGTAGACTCAAACTCTTTTAGTAATTCACGTAGTTTTAATAAAGACTTTAATTCAGGAACATTCTCAACAATTGCTTCCGGTTTAAATGATTTCATTGATTGAATAGGCAGGCTAACGTTTAGCATGGGTGAGGTCGATGGATTAACCATATTCTCAACCTTCATCTCAATATTCATTCCCATATCTTTTAGGGTTGAATCCAGCGTACCACTAATATCCCTGATTTCACGTACATCCAATTCTTCTTTGCGGTCTTTTGATGTACCATCAGATAAGTCCCCAATAACCAGAAATTTCATGGGCAACTCTTTATTTTTTTTCTTACCATCAACTTCTGTTTTATAACGAATCATTACTCTAGATTTTGGTATCTCATTATTTAGTGACATATCTATACAATTCCTCTGTTTGATTGGGTATAAACTAATGACGCTTATACCTGTCTCTTATACACATCTCCGAGCCCACGAGACAGGCAGAAATCTCG
>CAJXRW010000228.1 GCA_913060525.1 uncultured Gammaproteobacteria bacterium | reverse complement strand
GAGATTTCTGCCTGTCTCGTGGGCTCGGAGATGTGTATAAGAGACAGGTGGTGTATAGTCCCCGCTGCTGGAATTGGTTCTAGGTTTGGTTCGAATATACCTAAACAATATTCTGAAATATTTCAGGGTATTACAGTGCTTGAATATACACTTAGCAAATTAATCGAATTTCCTCGTTTTGAAGGAATAATGGTTGCAATACACCAAGATGATAAATATTGGAACTCATTGCCAATCTCCAGGCATCAAAAAATATTTACCTGTTTGGGTGGATCAGAGCGTAGTGACTCTGTAAGGCAGGCATTAAAAAATATTAGTAATCGTTTTAATATTTCCAAGAATGAATGGGTCATGGTTCATGATGCTGCTAGACCTGGGATAACAAAAATTTTATTAGAAAAATTATATTTAGAAGTGAATCAATCAACTGAATGTGGGGGAATTCTTGCTACGAGAATTGCCGACACTATTAAGTCTGGCTTAAATGGTCAAGTTGTTAAAACAATTGATAGAGGCAATTTATGGGCAGCCCAGACACCTCAGATGTTTGGTTTGAATCAATTACTAATTGCTTTGGAGAAAGCAGCACATGACGGTTTTCCAGTAACTGATGAAGCTTCTGCAATTGAAGCGCTTGGTTATAAGCCCGTATTGGTTGAAAGTAACGCTTCAAATTTTAAGATTACAACACAACTTGATTTAGTAATAATGAGAGAAATGCTTAGATCAAGCTGATGCGCCTGTAATATCCAGGCCAACACCTATGGCTAAGATCGCGATGACAAATACTGCTACTATAACAATAGCTCTTCCTTTAGATACGCCTTTCTTGGGTTTATTATCTTTGTCACTCATATTGATGCCTACGTTTAAATGATAGTTGGTTTACTAAAAAGTATAGTGGTAGATTAATTTTGATATCAAGTTAATTGTAAATTAATACTTTAAATTAAAAGTAGTGAGTTATTTGGCAAATAAATCTACGAAGTCATTAACTGACATTTGTGTTAATATATTCTTGTTTAAACATATATCTAAAATGCTCTTACTTTGATGTTTGCTAAACTGTGTTTTTAGGTTTTGTTGGAATTTTTTAATTAAAACAGGAATCCCCTCTTCCCTTCTACGCTTATGACCGATAGGGTATTCAATGGAAACAGTATCTGTTGATGTACCATCTTTAAAAAATACTTGCATTGCGTTTGCAATAGAGCGTTTTTCTGGATCGTGATAGTCTTTTGAAAAGGCTTTATTTTCTTGAACAACCATTCTGTCCCTTAGTTCATCAATAAGAGGATTTTCTGCAATATCATCTTCGTAGTGTTCTGCGTGTAAGTCTCCATATATAAGGCCAACTGCAACCATATATTGTAGACAGTGGTCGCGGTCAGCAGGATTGTGAAGTTTACCTTTTTTGCTAATAATTCTGATAGCTGATTCATGTGTTGTTAGTTCAATTTTTTCGATTTGATCAAAGCGGTTATGAATTTTATGGTGTAGCTTAACCGCACATTCTACCGCTGTTTGTGCATGAAATTCTGCAGGAAAAGATATTTTAAAAAGTATATTTTCCATAACATAACTAGAATATCCTCTCTGAAATTTAAAAGCTTCACCTTTAAACGAGACATCATAAAAACCCCAAGTTTTGGCAGTAAGTACACCTGGGTAGCCCATCTCCCATTTAAGTGAGAGATAAGCCAACCTAACGGCACGTGATGTTGCATCACCAGCAGCCCAAGACTTTCGTGAACCAGTATTTGGCGCATGTCGATAAGTTCTTAAGCTTTGTCCATCAACAAACGCTTGAGATAGTGCATTTAATGCTTGTTCTTTTGAGCATCCAATCATTTGAGAGATAACTGCAGTCGAAGCGATTTTAACTAAGATAACATGATCCAGGCCAACGCGATTAAAACTATTTTCTAATGCCAATACGCCTTGTATTTCATGCGCTTTAATTAATGCAGTTAATACGGCTTGCATTTTAAGTGTTGATTTCCCTAATGCTACATTACACCGTGATATATAGTCAGCGACCATTAATATGCTTCCAAGGTTATCAGATGGATGACCCCATTCTGCGGCTAACCATGTATCATTAAAATCTAACCAGCGAATCAGTGTTCCCAGGTTAAATGCGGCTTGTACTGGGTCTAGACGATAGGCTGTTCCTGGAACTTTTGCACCGTTTTCAATATGGGTGCCAGGGACAAGTGGGCCTAAATGTTTGGTGCACTCAGGGTAAGAGAGTGCAAGCATTGCACAACCAAGGCTATCAATCAAACAGTAGTGTGCGGTATCATAAGCTAAACTACTTGTGATTTCATATTCATAAACATAATTAATGATATCAATTAGCACGTTATCAAAGTCTGGCTTTATATTGTCTTCTACAGTGATATGAGACATGTTGTCTTTCTTTTTACTAGTATTTCTTTAGTTTAGAAGAATTATTGCTTATTTACAGTATAAATGATCTTATCAAGAAGCTAATTTAATATTGTAATTTTCCACCATCTAAATGAATAATTTCACCAGTTAGATAGGTATTTCTGATGATATAATCAAGTGTGATATTAATATCACTAATATTTCCCGCTCTCTGTAACGGAATGTTATTAACAACTATTTGTTCTTCATTCTTATGATATGCCTTGTACTCTGCCCGCATAAAATGCCCAAGGGCAATTCCATTGACTCGAATATATGGAGCAAGCTCTAGAGCAAAACTTTGTGTTTGCATGGCTAAAGCAGATTTTGCCATTGAATATAAACTAAATCCTTTTCGGGGTTTTTGGTAGTGAGTATCTAAAATATTAACTACATTACCACTATTTCGTTTGAGGGGTTCTATGAGATTTTGAGTTAGAAAATAGCAACCTTTGACCGTACTTTCGAACAGATTATCCCATTCGGTAGTGTTTGTGTCATATATACTATTTGGTTGAAAGAAAGAGGCGTTATTTATTAATAAGTTAATTTTATCTTTGAAATTTAATGCTTGTTCAGCTAAGAAATTAATATCTTTTATATGGCTTAAGTTAGCTTGTATAAGGATTGCTGAGTCTGGTCTTTTATTATTTAATTCTCCAACAAGTTCATTTGCCTCTGCTTTAGAGGTGTTATAATGTACAATTACATCAAAATTTTGACTATGCAGATATTGCGCTATTTCCCTTCCAATTCGTTTTGCACTCCCAGTAATCAGTGCAACGGGATTTGTATTGTTTTTTTGTTGCATAAAACAAACGCTATATTCTTAAATGATTATGCATTATTATTACACATCTTATATAAAATTATATGCGACTAATATGTCATTCGTAAAATTTATCGAAGTAGAAGAAGATAGAAGTGGTCAGAGAATAGATAACTTTCTATTGGCTAAAGTTGGTAATATTCCAAAGACTTTAGTGTATCGTTGGCTTCGAAAAGGTGAAGTTCGTGTAAATAAGGGTAGGATAAAACCAACATATCGGGTACAGGCCGGTGATTTAGTGCGAATTCCGCCTGTAAATATTGAAACTAAAGCGCCTATAAAACATTTAACGAAAGAAAATCTCGTATATTTGGAAGATTGTATCTTGTATGAAGATAGTGACTTTTTAGTTTTAAATAAACCATCTGGTCTTGCTGTGCATGGTGGAAGTGGAATAGATTCAGGGCTAATAGAACGTTTAAGAATATTACGACCTTATGCAAAAAAACTTGAGTTAGTACACAGGTTAGACAGAGAAACTTCGGGCTGTATTTTGATAGCAAAAAAATACAGTATTCTTACATACTTTCATCAACAATTAATTGAACATAATATTAATAAGGTATACCACGCATTAGTAGCTGGATGTTGGTCTGTGGCAATAACAAAAATTGATAAGCCGTTAAAGAAGAATATTGCCAGTTCTGGTGAGCGTTTTTCAATAATTTCAGAGGATGGAAAACCAAGCATTACTACGGTAGATATTCTTAAAAGTTATCAGGACACTACCTTGTTAGCGGCCAGTCCTAAAACGGGACGAACACATCAATTGCGGGTGCATTTAAAATCGGAAGGATGCCCAATCATTGGGGATGATAAATATGGTGATCGATATATCAATCAACAATTTCAAAAAAAAGGTATTAAAAGGTTATTGTTACATGCTTACCAGCTAATCTTTATTCATCCTAAAACAAATGAAAAAATTTGTATTACAGCACCATATGACAAAATATTCTCTCTCATATCTACCGATGAAATGTTCAAATAACGATGTGAGTTATATGGATGCTACTTTAATTGTTATGTTGCGATCAATCTTGTGAAACTAGACATCCAGAGATAAAAACTCCTGTAAGACTGAAAATCGTTTACAAGCTATTTTTTAAAAGTTGAAAAATTTCCCTTGAATATTTGGGAGAACCACCTGCTTTTTTAAGTTCGCCTTGCGCATTTCGAATAAGCTGTCTTATTTTTTGAACATCAATTTCAGGATGACTTTCGATTAAATTTGAAAGCGTAGTTTTACAAGTC
>CAJXRW010000227.1 GCA_913060525.1 uncultured Gammaproteobacteria bacterium | reverse complement strand
TCGAAATAAGTAACCTGATTATGAAAATATAATCCTTAGCCCGAACTCACGTTAAACTAGTGACCTCGCATAAATAATTTGTCTAATTCTTTCAATCCTAATTTGATCCAAGTTGGCCTCCCGTGATTACATTGGTCGGATCTAGGAGTATTTTCCATTTCTCTTAATAAATGATTCATTTCTTCAATGGATAAGTTGTCATTAGCTCTAACTGCCTTATGGCAGGCCATTGTAGACAGCACCCTATTCAAATAAACATCCATTTGATCTGTCTTTCCAACTAATGCTATATCTGAAATAATTCTTTCAATTAAGCTGCCTATATCTCTATTTTTAAGAAAAAATGGAATTGCGCGTATAACAATCATATCATCAAGAAAAACATCTATTTGAAAACCAAAATTGATGAATATATGTAGGTTTTCTTCAAGAACACTTCTTTGTTTTGTAGATAAATTATAAGTAACTGGCACTAATAACGATTGAGATATCTGTTTGTTATTTTCCCATGCCTGTTTAACTTTTTCATACAGTATGCGCTCGTGCGCTGCGTGCATATCAACTATGATCATCCCATCTTTAGTCTGTGACAGAATATATATACCTAATAACTGTCCAAGAGCAAATCCCAATGGGAAATCGCTATTATTACCATGAAAGTTTAAGCCCATTAAATCAGAAACGTTAGAGTTAAAATGATCGTCAACTATTGATTCAGCGTCAAATATATTCGACTTACCAGTAGAATTTAACAACGAATTATATATATCTAAGCTATTTTGATAACCTGCAGAACTTAAACAATTATCAATAAGTTTAGCCTTACTAGAAATAACATCTGCTACGACACTTACTCTACCCTCACTGCCCTGCTGCCAGCACATTGCATCGTCACCCACTCTTTCCTGATGCTGTGGTTTTGTGTTTGATAGCGCTTTATTTAATTTACCAAATATAAAGTCGTGAACCAAGTAAGAATCTCTAAACTTAACCTCATGCTTGGTTGGGTGTACGTTTACATCTACCAATTCATAATCAATCGACAAATATAATATATAGCTTGGATGCTTTAAATGATGCAAAACATCCTTATACGCTTGCCGAATTGCATGGGCCACCAGCTTATCTTTTACAGTTCTTCCATTAACATAGAAATATTGCATATCACCTTTATTTCTTGCTATAGATGGTTTCCCAACCCAGCCCCATAAACGTATATCAATAGCACTTTCATCTATTAAAATCGCATCGCTAACAAAATCACTATTTAAAATTTTTGAAACTCGGGCTAATTGTTTTCTTTGAGAGTCAGCAACTGGAAGACAATGAATTATCTTATTATTATGATATAAATTGATATTTACATCATAATAGCAAAGAGCCACTCTTTTAACCACCTCATCAATATATGAATACTCAGTTCTATCCGTTTTTAGAAATTTCCTCCTAGCAGGAGTATTATAAAACAACTCTCCAACTTCAACTGAGGTCCCTACAGGTTGTGATGAAACTCTTAATTCTTGATTATTATCTATGCTATAAGCAACTTTAGAGTCTATATATTTACTTTTTATTTTAAATCTAGAAACAGATGCGATACTTGCTAAAGCTTCCCCACGAAAACCCATAGTATTGACAGATTCAAGATCACTATATGAGTATATCTTGCTAGTAGCATGAGGTGAAATAGACAAATTCAAATCATCTTCATGAATACCTACACCATTATCAACTACTTTAATTAATTTTTTACCACCATCATCTATATAAATTTTAATCTCTGTAGATTTAGCATCAATACTATTCTCGACCAACTCTTTTACTACTGAAGCTGGTCTTGATACCACCTCGCCAGCAGCTATTTTATTAGCTAAGTCAATCGTAAGTTGTTGTATTCTTCTCATATAACCAAATATAAATATGATAAGTTTAGTCTAGAAGAATTTGCAAGTAGAATATATTGAGAAAGAGAAATGATAATAATTATTCTTCTATATATTCAGACACTTCATCTTCTTCAACAATAACCTCCGGTCTACCTATTAGCTCAATAAATGCCATAGGAGCACAATCACCATTCCTAAATCCGCACTTCAAGATCCTAGTATAGCCACCGCTTCTATCTTCATAACGATGCGCCAACACTTCAAAAAGCTTTTTCACAGCATCTTTATTACGAAGATAATCAAATGCTTGCCTTCTTATTGCAACTTGCTTTGCTTTGTAATCATTACTTTGTAAGTCTGCAGCATTATTTCTTAGATGTACCTCTCGTTTCCCAAGAGTGATCAGTGGCTCTATATATCGTCTTAATTCTTTAGCCTTAGGCAATGTTGTTTTAATCATCTCATGTTTAATGAGAGAAATGGACATATTTCTAAATACAGCCTTTCTATGACTGCTATTCATATTCAATTTTCTACCAATTTTTTGATGTCGCATTGAGTAACTTCCTTATAGTTAATATTATCACTTACTAGAAAGGTGTTCAGGCGGCCAGTTTTCAAGCCTTACCCCAAAAGACAATCCTCTTTCAGCAAGCACACTCTTAATCTCATTTAGAGACTTGCGGCCTAGATTAGGCACTTTTAACAAATCTGATTCCACAAATTGAACCAAATCACCAAGATACTTCACATTTTGAGCTTTTAAACAGTTTGCAGAACGCACTGTCAGTTCAAGATCATCTACAGATGATAATAAAACTGGATCTATATCATATTTATCTATACCAGATTTACGGTTGACTGGTGCTTTCAAGTCCACAAAAATAGATATCTGCTCATAAAAATAAGTCATTGCCTGCTCAACGACCTCTTTAACACCAACAGTACCATTTGTTTCTATATTAATAACCAGCTCCTCAAACCCATCTAAATCTGACCTAACCACAAAAGAAACTGTTTTAATTGGATTGTATGAGGCATCGAGAGCAATAACACCAATTTGTCTTGATTCTTGCGATTCAACCAGCTGACTAACTGGAACATACCCACGACCTTTCGATACCCTCAGGTTCATAACCAACTCACCGCCGCTAGAGAGGGTCGCGATAATAAAATCAGGATTCATTATTTTGGTATTTGCAGATGTCTGAATATCAGACGCCTTTACCTTGCCAGCCTGTTTATGATGAATCGTTAAATATGCTTCATCAGTCTCACCCTCTAACTTAACTGCTACTTTTTTTAAGTTTAGCAATATTTCTACAACATCCTCTTTAACATGATCTAACGTAGAATATTCATGAAGCACGCCCTCAATCTGAGCCTCCACAATTGCTGCACCAGGAATACTAGACAAAAGTATTCTTCTCAATGAATTGCCAAAAATATGACCGAAATTTTTTACAATTGGTGATATCTTTACTACGTGCTTGTTAGTACCAATAGTATTTATATCTGAAATATGAGGCCTCACAGTCTCTGTAGGACAAGTATTCATTTCTACCTCTTAAAATTTTTTAGAGCATTACTTAGAATATAGCTCAACAATTAATTGCTCATTAATTTCGGAAGATAATTCTGCTCTATCTGGTTCTGACTTAAAGGTTCCTTCCAACTTAACTTCATCAATTTCTATCCAAGATAGTTGCGAACGCTGCCTTGCCAACTCAAGAGAACTTTGGATACGCATTTGTTTCTGTGCTTTTGATTTAATAGACACTATATCACCAGGCTTTAGAGAGTATGATGGAATATTACAAATCTTACCATTTACTAAAATACTCCTATGGCTAACTAATTGTCGTGACTCAGATCTAGTACAACCAAATCCCATCCTATAAACCACATTATCCAAACGCATCTCTAACAATTTTAGTAGATTCTCACCAGTATTACCTTTAACTCTTGCTGCCTCTTTATAATACCTTCTAAATTGATTTTCGAGCACACCATATATACGACGCACCTTTTGCTTTTCCCTAAGTTGAAGACCATAGTCAGATAACCTAGCTTTCCTAGCTCCAGCTAACATTCCTGGCGGTGTATTTATTTTACATTTATCTTCAATTGAACGTACACCGCTTTTTAATAAAAGATCAGTTCCTTCACGTCTAGATAATTTACATTTTGGCCCAATATATCTTGCCATTTCCCTGCTCCTTTAAACTCTACGTTTTTTGCGCGGTCTACAACCATTATGAGGTAATGGTGTTACGTCCGTTATACTTGTTATTTTAAAACCTTTAGCATTTAAAGCTCTTACAGCTGACTCCCTACCAGGTCCAGGGCCTTTAACAAGCACATCCATGTTTTTGACCCCATACTCGAGTGCCACATCACCAGCACGTTCGGCAGCTACTTGGGCAGCGAAAGGCGTACTTTTGCGAGAACCTCTAAAACCACTCCCACCAGATGTTGCCCAAGCAAGCGCATTCCCCTGCCTATCGGTAATAGTTACAATTGTATTATTAAATGATGCCTGGACATGAGCCATTGCGTCAATTACTGTTTTTTTGATTTTCTTCTTAACTACTTTAGGTGCTTTAGCCATATTTATACCTGAATATTTTATTTGAATTTATG
>CAJXRW010000226.1 GCA_913060525.1 uncultured Gammaproteobacteria bacterium | reverse complement strand
ACGAGATTTCTGCCTGTCTCGTGGGCTCGGAGATGTGTATAAGAGACAGTCGCAATATTGCGTTCCCGCTTGAAATACAAGGAAAATCAAAAGAAGAAATTAAAAAACGCGTTGATGAACTATTAGCACTAACAGGGTTAACATCATTTGCCAAAAAATTTCCCAATGAACTTAGTGGCGGACAGAAACAGCGTGTTGCAATTGCCAGAGCAATATCATCAAACCCAAAAGTTTTATTATCTGATGAAGCAACTTCTGCACTTGATCCTGAAACGACACAGCAAATTCTTAAGCTATTAAAGGATATTAATCGACAACTGGGCATCACCATTATTGTTATCACACACGAAATGGAAGTGGTTCGAGACATTTGCGATGAAGTGGCAATATTGGATCAAGGCAAAGTAGCAGAACAAGGCAATGTGATTGATATTTTCCTCAAACCAAAATCAGCCGTTGGTAGGACATTGGCTGAAAAAACAATGAAAGTTGAGCTACCTGACTACATGCTGGATAAGCTTTATAAAAATGCTTACACAGAAAAAAAGCTTACCCCTATTATCAAAGTCACCTTTTTAGGCAAAGAAACAAAAGAACCCATTATATCAACATTACTGAAAAAGTTTGATATCGAAATTAATACGCTTCAAGCAAATATTGAACAAATATTAGGTCAAACAGTTGGTATCTATATTTGTCAGGTCATTGGAGACAAACCACAATGGGAACTTGCGCTTGAATATTTACACGAACACAAATTTCAATTTGAGGTAATTGGCTATGCAAAGCATGATGCTTTCTGATTTATTATCATCAACCTGGTTAACCATTTATATGGTATTTTTATCAGGTTTAATTTCTATTTTCTTTGGCTTATGGTTAGGTGTGATTTTATTTTTAGCCAAAAACAGCACCAACATGGGTGCACGCTTTCTTAATCAAACACTTGGATTTTTGGTCAATGCGACTCGCTCCATTCCCTACATTATATTCATGATTTTATTAATTCCTGTTACAACACTCATTGTTGGAACCTCAATCGGTACAGATGCATCCATTGTACCACTGACACTTGCCTCTATACCTTTTTATGCGCGTATCGCCGAAGGCGCAATTGATAAAGTCCATTATGGGCTGATAGAAGCCGCTCAGTCGATGGGTGCAACAAAACGTCAAATCGTTATGAGCGTATTATTGCCAGAAGCCAAACCACAATTAGTTGTAGGAGCGACACTCACTATTATTTTACTGATTGGCTATTCAGCTATGGCTGGCACAATTGGTGGTGGCGGATTAGGTGCTTTAGCCATTCAATACGGTTATGAACGTTTTAATGTGCTGGTAATGTTTGAAACGGTTATCGTGTTAATCATTATGGTTCAAATTGTACAATCATTTGGTGATTACCTGGCAAAATCACGTTCTTTAATTGGATTGTGGGTAGCAATTATTATTTTAGGGTTAGCATCATGCGGGCAAATTGTTAGCGGTCTGCTTCCAAGTAGTCAACAAGTATTGACGGTTGGTATTATGAGTGGTCCACAACAAGACATTATGGATGTTGCCAAAAAAGTAGCTGAAGAAAAATATCATCTTAATATTAAGTTGGTTGAGTTTTCAGACTATAACATTCCAAATGAAGCATTAAACTCAGGGCAAATTGATGCCAATATCTTCCAGCACCTTCCATTTTTAGAAAGCCAAATTGAAAATCGTGGGTATAAAATTACACCTATCGCAAAAACCTTTGTTTATCCAATGGGTTTATATTCGAAAAAATATAAACATATCCATGATATTCCGTATGGTGCTAAAATTGCTATACCAAACGATCCAAGCAATGAAGGCAGAGCATTGTTATTAATTGCGAAAGCGGGATTAATTAAATTAAAACCTGGAGTTTCTTGGAAAGCAACCTTGCAAGATATTACTGCAAATCCACAAAATATTCATTTTGTGCCTATGGCAGCTGCTCAAATACCACGTGTATTAGATCAAGTGGCGATAGGCGCAATTACGAATGACTATGTAAATCTTGCTCACTTAAACATCAATGATGCTATTTTTAAAGAAGGTCCTGATTCACCTTATGCAAATATTATAGTGGTTAGAACTGCGGATAAAGATAATCCAGTTTTTCAGAAACTAATCAAAGTAATGCACTCGCCTCAAGTAGTAAAAGCTACTGAAAAATATTACCCAAATGGCGCATCTATCCCAGCCTGGGATACTAAAAAGTAAAGTAAAAGACGCCTGAAATAATAATCCCAGTATACTGTAACTCAATACCGAATATCTTATATTGATAATGGGCATAAATTTGGGCAAATGGAATAATAGGTGTATATTCGCCAATATCTCCAATATTCCCTGTATAACCAATAAGACCGCCTGCTCGATAACCAAAAGAAATTAAGTTATCTTCTGAAAGCTTTTTACTATAAACCTCTCTCATTAACCCAATGGTATAACTTCTATCATAAAATGAGTTGATAAATGTTCCAACAAATAAGCTCTTATAGTTGATAGCAATCATTTGATTATTCCATTCATCATGAGCACGACTACTTGCTTGCAAGTGCCAGGTAAGCATACCTAAGTAGACTGAATCATCAGGCGTTTCTCCCCAAACGGCTGTGCCAATTTCACCTAAAAGTTCATGTTGGCTTTGTTCAGCAGGATATACATCTTCATCTGCAAATACATAGCTACAGGAAAAAACCATTAAGGAAACAACTAAAATAATTTTTTTAAGCATATTGGGATAACCTTCAAACTACCTATCCGTTAATAGATAATTTGGTCTCAACTTATTGTTACATACAATATAGACATCAAATCTGGAAATACAATATGGTGATTAAAATGTAAAATATAAACTTCCTGATATAATGATCCCAGAGTATTGAAATTCAACACCAAAATCTCGGTATTGCACTCTTGCTAATATCTGTGCTAAAGGAATAACAGGCGTGTATTTATCGATAGATCCGCCATAACCATATATTACGCCTAATCGATACCCTAATATAAATTTAGTATGTTCGGTTAGCTGATCTTGATAAAAATTACGCTGGATACCCCCTATGTAAGAACGTTCCCAAAATGAGTTTATAAAAGTACCCACCATGAACATGTCATAAGTAACCATTAACCCTTGATTATCCCAGTTCCTACTTTGAAGTGATCCTGGACTCAAATGTGCCGTCCATAAACCCAAATTAACTGAATTCTGCGGTTTTACGCCCCACACTTTATCCCAAAAGCCATCACCATCATACATAAAACCAGAATACCCAGGATAGCCATTAACCCCCGTATATTCATAAGGATCATTCTTATTATATGTTTCCGTTGATTTATCAATTGTTTCAGGATCATTTGTGGTGATCGTGTTTGCATTCAAAGTCATTTGAAAGCCAAGCATTAATAAAATAAAAAAAACTACTTTTTTAAAGTGCATATTATATCCAAAAACAATAGCATATCTAATAATAATTAAACCTTTGCGATTATAGTTGAAGACCCTCTAATATGAAATGTTTCTGGGAATTTATTTATAATGGCGCTACACAATTCTATTAAGCGTATCACCATTTTTATATGAAATAATATTATCAGCCAATATTTTGATCATTCTTGATCTTGACTCAATCGAAGCCCAACCAATATGAGGTGTAATAATACAGTTTTTAGCAGAGAGTAAGGGATTGCTGATAAGCGGAGGTTCACTAGATAAGACATCTAAACCCGCTCCTGAAATTTGCCCTTTATTTAACGCATTTGCTAAATCTTCTTCATTCACCAAACCACCTCGTGACGCATTAATAATATAAGCCGAGCGTTTCATTAGTTTTAAGTTATTGACATTAATGATTTTTCTAGTTACCTCAGTTAATGGACAATGCAAAGAAACATAATCAGATTTGCTAAATACCTCATCAAGGTTATTGCAATAATTCGCAAATGAAAGATTTTTATCTGAACGAGAATAATAGATTACCTCCATCCCAAACGCACATGCTATTTTTGCAACCTGTTGACCTATTTCTCCCATGCCTATTATTCCAAGCACTTTTCCTGATAAATCATGAAATGGTGCTAGCCAATATGAATATATATCTGCTTTTTGCCACCCGCCTGACATTACATCCAAATGATGCTGATACGGTTTATTCGTTAACTCAAGCATCAAGGCAAAAACTAATTGTGAGACTGAATTAGAGCTATAACCAGGTACGTTTGTCACAGCAATATTTTGTTTTTTTGCTGCCTGAATATCTATGTTATCGTAACCCGTAGCAGTCACCCCTATGTATTTTAGATTTGGCAAAGACTCTATAATTGATTTATTTAATTTTACTTTATTTACTAAAATACCATCTACGTTTTTTGATCTAGAAAGCACTTCATTAGCATTAGAACTTTCATATATTTCCAACTTACTTGCAACTAAATCTATTGGCTGCCAGGATAAATCACCAGGATTACATGCTTTACCACTGTCTCTTATACACATCTCCGAGCCCACGAGACAGGCAGAAATCTCG
>CAJXRW010000225.1 GCA_913060525.1 uncultured Gammaproteobacteria bacterium | reverse complement strand
TTCTGCCTGTCTCGTGGGCTCGGAGATGTGTATAAGAGACAGGTATTAATATATGAGGAGTAGAAACTATGAAAAAACCATTATCGTCTTTAGTGCTTGCATCAATCCTTGGTGCAACAGCTGGATATGGTGCAGAAATTCTTGGGCTTAGTGATAACCAAAAAATTAATGGTAAATATATCGTTATTCTCAAACAAGATCAGATGACCATTAATGCGTATGGTAGTAAAGCCAACATGGTTCAATCTATGGCAAGCAGTTTGGAAAATACGGTTGGTGTTAAAGTAGAGAAAGAATTTTCAGAAACAATTACGGGGTTTTCAGTAACAGCAGATCCAGATCAATTGGATGAATTACAGAATAATCCTAGAGTGGATTATATAGAAGTTGATAAAACTTTCCGCATGAATAGCTTGCAGGATAATCCAACATGGGGGTTGGATAGAATTGATCAGCATAATTTACCTTTAGATAATGCTTATCTTCCAGATGCCTCTGGTGAAAATGTTAATGTTTATATAATTGATACGGGCATTAACAAAATTCATACTGAATTTACAGGACGAATTGCTGAAGGTTATGATGCGATTGATGGTGATACCGACCCAAATGATTGTCAGGGTCATGGGTCACATGTGGCAGGTACGGTTGCAGGGACACTTTATGGTGTATCAAAAAAATCTATTGTACATGGTGTGCGGGTTTTAAATTGCCAGGGTAGTGGTTCAACTTCTGATATTATTGATGGTATTGAATGGGTTGTTAAAAATGCGCATGGCCCTTCTGTTGCCAACATGAGTTTAGGCGGGAGTGTCTCATTAGCATTAGATAATGCGGTGGCTAATGCAGTAGCAAAAGGGGTCACATTTGTGGTGGCTGCTGGTAATGAACGTGCTGATGCTTGTGATTCTTCGCCAGCCAGGGAAAAATCTGCAATAACAGTAGGTGCTACAACCATTGATGATAGCATGGCACAGTTTTCAAATTATGGCACATGTGTGGATATATTTGCACCTGGAAAAGATATTGAATCTGCAACCCATAATAATAGCAATGGCTCAAGAATATTAAGCGGAACTTCAATGGCATCGCCCCATGTGGCAGGTGCAGCGGCGTTATATCTCGATACTCATGTAAATGCAACACCAAAAGAAGTTGCTGAACATTTAAAAAATTATGCGAGTAAGAATAAAATATCTGATATTGGGTCAGGTTCGCCAAATAGTTTACTGTATATCGGAGATGACCAGGAAACCCCGCCAGAGGATGATGTATTGGAAAACGGTGTTATGAAATCTGGTCTTAATGGACAAAAATCATCTGAAAAATATTATATTTTTGAAGTGCCTGAACAAGCCACTGATATAGAAGTATCAATTGGAAACGGCACAGGAGATGCTGATTTATATGTTAAGTTGGGTAGTAAGCCAACCTTATCTAATTATGATTGTCGTCCATATCTCAATGGAAATGATGAAACGTGCAAGTTGGATAACGCTGGAACATATTACGTAATGATAAGAGGGTATGAGTCTTATACCAACCTTAGCATAATTGGAAAATATAACCTCGCTGATGAAAATCTTTGTTCTGAGCTAAACGAGTGGGCATCAAATAGAATTTATAAACCAGGTAGTATTATTCAGTATCATAATAATAAATTTGAATCAAAACGTTGGCATTTAGGTGTTAATCCTGAAAATATTTATTATGGTAGTGATTATTGGGATTATAGTGGTTCTTGCTCCTCATAGCTCTACACCTTCTTTGAGAACCAGTTAAGAACCAAAGCTAATATTACGGTTCAGGAAATATTTTAGTAACATAGATCCTGACCTTTCTTCACTTGTTTGCTGAAATCGACTGCTCGCAGTTAGTTCAGTACTATATTGTTATAGCACGGCTGCTATTAAATATTTTTCCTAATCAATTGCAACCCATGTCTAATGGGGAGTAAAACATTATCAACACGGCTGTCGCTATAAATAAATTTATTGAATTCATCCAATGCTTTTGCTCGTCTGTCTAATTCTGGTTGCGTAACCTGGGCACGCCAAAGCACATCATCTACAACGATAATTCCATTTTTTCTCACTTTTGGAAGTACCAGTTCATAGTAGTCTAAACAGCTTAATTTATCGGCATCAATAAATACCAAATCAAATGAATCTTGTAGCGTTGGAATAACCTTTTCTGCATGACCTTCTATCAGTATGATGTTTTCTGATTTTGGATGTTTAGCAAAATGTGTTTTGGCTAAAGCCAGGCTTAGTTGAGTTTGGCGGTCTATAGTATACACCTTGCCGTCATCTGGCATTGCTTCCGCTAAAGCCATTGCCGAATAACCACTAAAAGTACCAATATCTAATGCGGTTTTTGCGTTTAACATACTGGCACAAAATTGTAGTATTTTGCATATCTGCTTTTCAGAGATCATTTGAGCACCAAAGGCTTTTTCATAACTTTCTTGTTTAAGCTCAAGCAGGCTTTGGCTTTCTTCTTTGGTGTGATCAATACAATATTGTTCAATTGAGGGGTTGGTTATATATGTCATTATATAGTTACATGACTTGTGTTGGTAAATGATGAAAATACCGAAATTGGTTTTTAATTACAAGCATTAGCTTGACCAAAACGGTGCGGTTTTTTATGCTTTAAGCAATTTCTTTATATTACTCGATTATATGACATTAAAAGATATCAAAATCTTGATGGAAGACGAAATAAAAATCACGGATAAATTAATTGAAACGCAATTACATTCAGATGTCGTGCTAATCAATCAGATTAGTCAATATATCATTCATTCTGGTGGTAAGCGTATTCGACCGTTATTAACATTACTATGCGCTAAGGCGTTGGATTATAAAGACGACCATCATTATACACTTTCAGCTATTATTGAATTTATACATACGGCAACATTATTGCATGATGATGTGGTTGATCATTCCGATTTAAGACGTGGAGAGAAAACGGCAAATAATGTTTTTGGCAATGCAGCGAGTGTGTTAACAGGTGACTTTCTTTATTCGAGATCATTCCAGATGATGGTTAGTATTGATAATATGCGTGTGATGAATATTTTAGCTGACGCAACTAACAAGATTGCAGAAGGTGAAGTATTGCAATTATTAAATTGCAATAATCCTGATACGACAGAAAAAGACTATTACAATGTTATATATTGTAAAACTGCAAAACTATTTGAAGCGGCGTGTCAGTTGGCTGCGGTAATTACTCACTCAAATAAAGATGTTGAAACGGCATTAATTAATTACGGTAAATATTTAGGTAATGCCTTTCAATTGGCGGATGATATTTTAGATTACACTTCCTCGGCAGAAGAAATGGGTAAAAATATCGGTGATGATCTCGCAGAAGGTAAGCCAACGCTTCCGCTAATTTATGCGTTAGAACATGGTAATAGTGATCAAAAAGCATTAATTACCAATGCCATAAAAAATGCGGATACAACCCATATAAGTGAAATTATTGATATTGTTAAAAATTCTGGTGGGGTTGAATATACACTGGATGCTGCCAATAAGGCTTCACAAATGGCAATTGACAGTATTTTGATTTTACCTGAGTCGGCATATAAAAATTCATTGGTATCACTAAGTAAGCTTGCAGTGGCACGCAAGAGCTAATGTCTCGATTTACGGCGACTAGTGTTTGGGATAACCGGTTCTTTTTGAAATCTAACTTTTTTAACTATTTTTCTGAGTCATATCAATTCATCAAAAATAAATCTATTTGGCCTAGTGTATATGACTTACAAATAGAGATTGAAAAACGAGATATTAAAACTCAAAGCAAACAATCATTAAAACCGTTTAATCAGGATGATATTGATCAACTTCAATTTCCAATTGATTATGAAAATTTAATATATGAACAAGGGCTTATTTTGACTCGTCCAAATAATTGGCATGATTTTTTTAATGCAATTGTTTGGCTTAATTTTCCCAAGACAAAGGGATTACTGAATGAATGGCATTATTTTGAAAATAAGATTAAGCAAAATAAAGCACGAACCAATCTGCAGAATGCAATTTCCCATTTCGATGAATGTGGAATGGTGATTTTATCCGATCAACCAGAGTTATTCGATTTAATTAAACAGCACCAATGGCAAGAATTTTTTTGCAAAAACAAAGAAACGGTTAAAAATCATATTAGATGTATTGTTTTTGGTCATTCAATCTTAGAACGCTTATTGAATCCCTATGTTGGTTTGACTTCAAAGTGTTTGTTTTTTAATGTTAATTCCCAGCAGTTGCAACAAGAAAACACAGAGCTGCTTAAGTATACAGACCAGTTCTGTTATGAATATTTGGTTAGTAATAAAAAGAGTTTTTCATCACAAATACTTCAACCGTTTCCAATGCTAGGTATGACTGAAATTGTCGAAAAAGGCAATGATGGATATATAAATCACCAGAATTATTTTAGAGCAAAGACGTAAAGCACTAAATTACATATAGATATTTCAGGGCAATCGCACTTTAATTTCCGAAGATAATTTTCAATAGGTACGAATGGTC
>CAJXRW010000224.1 GCA_913060525.1 uncultured Gammaproteobacteria bacterium | reverse complement strand
GTTTTCGACAATGGGAGGCGACGCATAGCCACTGCCATTATCTGCATGGATATGCGATTTATTTTAAATTATATTTTGAAGCAGAGAAGCTGGACAGTTATAGCTGGGTTTGGGATTTTGCCTGGATGAAAAATCCTGATAATAAAATCAATGGACTTCAGGTCAAAGAGTGGTTTAGCTATATGTTTGACCATACAGTAATTGTTGCTCAAGATGATCCAGAGTTAGCTGAGTTTAAACGTTTAGATGAGCAAGGTGTAATACAGTTGCGAACCTTGCCAGTATTGAGTTGTGAGCGCATTGCTGATTATGTATTAAATCAGGTAGGCAAGCTAGTCTCTGAGCAAACAGAAGGTCGAGTTATGCTTAGGCGTGTAGATGTGTTCGAACACAATAAGAACTGTGCTTCAGCTGAGATTGACTAGTTATGCCAATGCCTGCTCGAATTAATGATTATAATAAAATCTTACCAGTTATTGAAATATATCCTTGTTTACAAGGAGAAGGTAGTCGGACAGGAGTTCCAACAATTGCGGTAAGAACAACTGGATGTACGCACCGATGCTATTTTGGCTCTATCGGTGGGTGGTGCGATACCTGGTATTCCAGCATCCATGCCGAGAAAGGGAAGTATTGTTTTAATGATATTGTAGAAGCTTATAACGATAACCCGAATATAAAAGAGATGATGCTAACAGGTGGTTCACCGACTATGCATCCAGCACTTATTAATGAAATAACCATATTTGCCAAAAAGAATGGGATTTTTATTACCATGGAAACTGAAGGGTCACATTTTTTTGAGACAAGTCACCCAATAGATTTAATCAGTTTAAGCCCTAAGTTTAGCAATACAATTCCTGAAATTGGTTCTAAAACCCCAATGGGTAGGTTGGTTGATGAAAAGATGGTAAGTCAACACAATAAATATCGACTTCAAATGTCAATCATAGAGAAGTTAATTGGTTTTCATAAAGATTATCAATATAAACCAGTTTGGGATGGTACGGATGAATGTCTTGCTGAAATTGAAAATTTTAGACAGAAATTAGGTGTGCCGAAGCATAAAACTTATATTATGCCTGTAGGCCAAACGAGAGAGCAATTAATCGGAATGTATGCTAAGACAATTGATATGTGTCTGGCACAAGGTTATAGGTTTACAGGGCGAACTCATATTATTGCCTATGACGACAAAAGAGCTGTCTAGTTTCCTGTTTATTTTGACTGAGCCGTCGTAGTGGATGTTGTTTGTTGTCCACCGCTTGCTTTCATGATGGCTGCATCAATAGCAGCGGCAGCCGCTTTAGGTCCTGCTTGGGGGTTTGCAGGGTAGCCAAAGAATATAGTGGTATTTTCTACTGTTGGGTTCTGTGTTGGCATGACAATAATCGCTGGCGTGCCCTGGAATCCAAGTTGTTGCCCTAGTTGTGAGCTTTTCAATATTGTTGCTGGAAGTGTTGATGGTGTGTCTCCAAGCGCATCTTTGTTCGCTTTGCTTAGGTCAACACCTATACTTTTGGCAACTTGATTAATATCATCTTTAGTTAATTTGCCTTCATCGTGTCCTGTAGCAAATATACCGTCGTGGTATTTTTTGTATAAAGCACTACCGCCTTGCTGGAATGCAACTAATCCAACATCAGCGGCATAATACGATTCTGGCCATCTTTGACCAAAAATTGGGTAATCTTTAAAAACAAATTTAACATTTGGATTATGGTCCATAGACTGTTCGATTGCTGGAGCAACCAAGCTGCAAAAGGCACATTGATAGTCAAAAAACTCTATTACAGCAACTTTTGCATCTTTAGGTCCAATAAATGGGGTGTTAGGGTTATTAATTAGCTCGTTAGAGTCTTGGATAACCTGTGTTGTTGTTTCTTGTTCCTGTTCCTTTTGGGCAGCCATGGCTTTAGCTTGCATAGCTTGCTGGAACTGTTGCATGGTTTGTTGCATTTCTGCTTTTGATAAATTTGGTTCAGCGCCTGTAGATCCAGCCTGTATGCCAGCGAGTAATTGGTCAGGGTTAACATCAATTTGAGATTGTTTGAAATTTTGACCTAAGTCATAACCAATAATGTAACTAACGCCTTGCATATCACTTTTAACTGCTGTGCTTTGAGACTGGGTAGTAGTCGCAATTTTAGTTTGTGCAGGCGACTGACTTGCGCTGTCAGCAGGTTGGTTTTGTGATTGGTTATCATTACTGCAGGCTGATAATGCTGCTACTAATGAGAGTGAAATAAGCGTTTTTTTCATGTATTCCTCAGATTAACTTAATTACTTAACATTAGGTATAAACGTTAAAGCGCTGAATCTCCATAAAAAGCAGACTTTTTTATAAAAAATATATTTATATTAAAACTAGATGTGCTTACCTAACAACGAATGATACCCTCTGTTACAATAATTTCGAGTAACTACAACTGGAATAATTTTGGGTCATTTATGTATAAACCCTTAGCGCTATTTATAGGCTTTCGTTATTTGAAAGCAAAGAAGCGAAATCATTTTATATCATTCATTTCGATTGTTTCATTTTTAGGGATTGCCTTGGGTGTTGCGGTGTTAATTACGGTGCTTTCGGTAATGAATGGTTTTGATAAAGAAATCAAGAATAGAATTTTGGTGATGGTGCCTCAGGTAATGGTTTCACAATGGGGTGGTAAACTAGAAAATTGGCAACAATTAGAAGCAAATTTAAAAAAGAATGAAGAGGTGACGGGTTTGGCGCCAGTGGTTCAAGGTCAAGGCATGCTGAGTTATCGTGGCTATACTTCTTTTGGAATGATATTGGGAATAGATCCAGAGCTTGAGGCAAGTGTTTCACCGATTGGTTCAAAGCTTGTGGTGGGTGATATTAATGATTTACAGCCGCGTTCTTTTGGTATTATTTTGGGAGAGGGGTTGGCGCGTTCAATAGATGCCCAAGTCGGGGAAAAAGTGACTCTGATTGTACCGCAAGCAAGTTTAACGCCAGCTGGATTGATGCCGAGACTAAAACAATTTAAAGTTGTGGGAATATTTGATGTTGGTTATCAATATAATGCTAATTATGCCTTTGTTAATATCGAAGATGCTGCGACGTTGTTTAAAATGGGTGATAGTGTCAGTGGAATTCAGTTAAAACTTGGAAATTTATATGAAGCGCCACAGGTTACAGCAGAATTAAATAATTCTCTGCCTGCCCAGTATAATGCCATGGATTGGACGCAGCAAAACCGCAATTTTTTTCAGGCGTTGCAAATGGAAAAAACGATGATGTTTTTGATACTCATTTTGATTGTCGCTGTGGCTGCATTTAATATGCTAGCTTCATTGGTCATGGTGGTGACTGATAAGCAAAGTGATATAGCAATCCTTAGAACACTGGGTGCATCTTCACGGAGAATTATGAATGTCTTCATTGTTCAAGGTCTATCTATTGGTATAATTGGCACAGCGATTGGTACTGGTTTGGGTGTGCTTTTATCCTTAAATACAACCGCAATTGTAAATTGGATTCAACAAACTTTCCATGTCCAGTTTTTAAGTGCAAGTGTTTATTATATTGATTTTGTTCCCTCATCACTTGAATTTAGAGATGTGATAAAAATAGTTATAGTTGCGTTGATTATGAGCTTTTTGGCAACATTATATCCTGCTTGGCGGGCATCGAAAGTACAACCAGCAGAGGCATTGCGTTATGAGTAATGAAACAATACTTTCATGCGAAGGTTTATATAAATCATATAAGGATGGAAAGCTTGAAACGCCAGTTTTGTTTGGTGTAGATTTGAAGGTGTCGGCCGGCGAGCAGGTCGCAATACTAGGCGCGTCGGGTTCAGGGAAAAGTACACTGCTGCATATTCTTGGTGGTTTGGAAAAACCAACCAAAGGTCAAGTGCATCTACTTGGACAACGATTTGAAAAACTTTCGGCCAATAAAAGAGCCTATTTACGTAATCAGCACTTAGGTTTTATTTATCAATTCCATCACTTATTGCCAGAGTTTACAGCATTAGAAAATGTGATGATGCCATTAGCAATTCAAAATATTTCAATAGCCAAAGCTAAAAAAGAAGCTGAAAAATATTTGGAGTTGGTAAATATGTCACATCGGACAAAACATTATCCAACCGAGCTTTCAGGTGGTGAGCGCCAGCGTATTGCAATTGCCAGAGCATTAGTAAACTCGCCTAAATGCGTTCTATCTGATGAGCCAACTGGAAATCTGGACGAAGATAATGCGAATACAGTGTATCAGCTGATGTGCCATCTAACTAAAGAGCTTAAGACTAGCTTTGTTGTGGTAACGCACGATATCAGGCTAGCCAATAAATTAGATCGAGTTTGCCATCTGCATCATGGGAAAGTGGTTATAAACAATTAATTAAAAATATCCTGAAATTATTTAATGAGCTTGAACATTTGAAAAGACATTAATAATTATGACGCCAGTTATGATTAAGGCGATGCCTAGAATACTGGCTATATCGAATGATTGTCCATATAAAAAAATACTTAATATGCTAATGGCAACAATGCCAAGGCCAGCCCATATGCTGTCTCTTATACACATCTGACGCTGCCGACGATCTACTCTGTGTAGA
>CAJXRW010000223.1 GCA_913060525.1 uncultured Gammaproteobacteria bacterium | reverse complement strand
TACACAGAGTAGATCGTCGGCAGCGTCAGATGTGTATAAGAGACAGCCTTTGGTGAGGCTGCATTTGATAAGCTCTCAGTCTGGTGTAACGATATCACACTAGACCAAATTATTTTCCCAGATAGACAATTATTTTTAGATAATATCGCCCAAAATAAAGGTGGCGTAATTTTTACTGCGCATTTAGGCAATATTGAAATTGCCAGAGCGCTAGGTATGCTAACGACTTCAGTTAAAATTAATGCCATTGTCTTTAGTGAGCACGCTAAGAAATTCAATAGTGCATTAGAAAAAATTCACCCATCTTTTAATCTGAATTTAATAAGTGTCACACAAATTGACTTAAGCCTAGCTATGGCGTTAAAAGACAAAGTTGATCAAGGAGAATTTATTATTATTGTGGGCGATAGAACGTCAACCACCCAACCAGGACGCTCAACATCTGTCAATTTTTTAGGTGAAAAAGCAAATTTCCCTCAGGGTCCATTTATTCTGGCCAATCTTCTCCAAGCACCTGTTTATTTCATGCTGTGTCTTAAAGAAAAACATACCAGGTATCACTTTATTTTTGAACTATTTGAAGAACAACTGGTTTTAAAAAAGAAAGATCGTGAAAAACAGCTTGAAGTCTATATACAAAAATATGCTAAGCTATTGGAAGATTATTGCATAAAATACCCGTTACAGTGGTTTAATTTTTTCGATTTTTGGCAAAATAAAAAATGAACAATCAAACAACAAAAAATTTTATTTTCGGCAACCAGCGCATGACGATAGAAGATATCATTAATATCGCCTTTAAAAAACAAACATCCTATCTTAATAGTAACACGGATTTTAAACATAAAATTAAGAAAGGTACTGATTTTCTGGATCAATTACTTAAAGAAGATGGCGTGATATACGGTGTCACGACAGGGTATGGTGATTCTTGCACACGCTCTGTCCCTATAGAACTCGTTAATACCTTGCCTATTCATTTATCTCGTTTTCATGGGTGTGGACTAGGGCAATATTTTACCCATGATCAAACCCGCGCTATCTTAGCAACTCGGCTATGTTCGTTATCACAAGGCTATTCAGGTGTTAGCCTAACTCTAATGGAACAAATCGTTACTTTACTTAATCAGGATATCATGCCCCTTATTCCACAAGAAGGTTCTGTGGGAGCCAGCGGTGACCTAACCCCATTATCCTATTTGGCTGCAGTACTAATCGGAGAGCGCAAAGTTTCATATCAAGGAAATATCCTGGATACAGAACACGTTTACCAGACTTTAAGTATTAACCCGATAACACTTAGGCCCAAAGAAGGGCTAGCAATCATGAACGGCACGGCTGTCATGACAGCACTGGCTTGCGAAGCTTATACAAGAACAGCTTATCTCAGCAAGCTGGCAGCTAGAATAACGGCAATGGCAAGTATTGCATTAAAAGGTAATGCCTTCCATTTTGACGAAAAACTGTTTTCGGTGAAACCACATCAAGGGCAAGCAAAGATTGCCAAATGGATCTCATCAGACCTAGAACATGCTGAAATGCCGAGAAACTCTGACCGCCTACAAGATAGATACTCAATTCGCTGTGCTCCTCATGTCATTGGCGTCGTTCAAGATTCTTTAGACTGGTTTAGAACCATGATCGAAAATGAACTAAACAGTGCAAATGATAATCCTATTATTGATGGCGAAGGACAACATGTTATGCATGGCGGTCATTTTTATGGTGGCCATATTGCTACCGTGATGGATACAATGAAAACTCAAGTTGCAAATTTAGCTGATTTGCTAGATCGTCAAATGGCTTTATTAATGGATACTAAGTTCAATAATGGCTTGCCTGCCAATTTATCATTTTCTAATAAGGCAACAGCCGCCATCAATCATGGTTTCAAGGCTGTACAAATAGGAACTTCAGCTTGGACAGCAGAAGCACTTAAGCTCACGATGCCAGCAAGTGTTTTTTCTCGCTCTACAGAATGCCATAACCAAGATAAAGTCAGCATGGGCACCATTGCTGCTAGAGACTGTTTAAGAATACTTGAGCTTACCGAACAAGTTTTTGCCGCGCAATTACTTGCTTGTGTGCAGGCGATTGTTATCCGTATTGAAAGTAATCAGTTAGAAAAGAAAAACTTGTCAAATTCATTAGCAAGCATGGTGATTGAAATTTTAAATCACTTTGAATTAGTTTCTGAAGATAGACCGCTTGAAGATGATTTAAGAAAATTCGTTAGCTTGATACAACAGCAAAATTGGCAGCTCTATGAAGAAAATTAAGCGTATTGTCTCGAACACAATTGAGCTTGAAATACCTTTTTATGATGTAGATGCAATGGATATTGTTTGGCATGGTAACTACGTCAAATACTTTGAAATAGCACGTTGTGCACTATTAGATAAAATTGGATATGACTATTATGAAATGGAGGCCTCTGGGTATGGGTGGCCAGTCATAGATCTACGGGTAAAATACATTCGACCTTGTCGATTTAAGCAAAAAATTAAGATTTCGACTCACTTAGTTGAGTATGAAAACCGACTAAAAATTGACTATCTGATCACGGATATCACTACAACTCAAAAGCTCACATCAGGCTATTCGATTCAAGTAGCCGTTAATTTAAAAACACAAGAGTTATGCTTTGCTTCACCAGCAATACTTATTGAAAAATTAAAGGATTATTTATGAAAAGAATCATCACAATATGTATCTTGATTCTATTTACTCAAATCAGTTTTGCGGGTGATTCTGTTTTTGATCACCCACTCAACCAAAGCAACCAAAATATGTTTGATCAAGTACAAAAACTACTTTCTGACAATACCAACTTAAAAGGTGAGTTCGAACAAGTACGACATATTAAGATACTTTCCTCTCCTCTTACCTCTAGTGGCAATTTCTCTATTTCACAGAAAACAGGATTACATTGGAATCAAACACATCCTTTTGAATCTACATTAACGGTAACTGATGCTGAAATCATTCAAACCATGCAAAATTCCCCACCCACGATTTTGACAAAGGAAAAACAACCCATTGTATTTTCTTTTACTAAAATATTTTTGTCCGTATTTAAAGGTAATACGCCAGCACTTAAAAATTATTTTGATATTTATTTCCTGGGTGATACCCAACATTGGGAAATTGCCCTTAAACCCAAAAGTTCGCCACTGGATAAAGCAATTGCTGATATAGAATTAGAGGGTGGCAAATATGTACATACTGTGATAATTAATGAAACAAGAGGCAACCAACTAGATATTAAATTCCTAAATATCGAACCCATTACACATTAATCATGCCGTCAACGAATACTATGCGTGGGAAAATAAAATTTATATTCTGGCTGATCACCTCAGCTTTAGCCATAATTTACTTTATCAGTTTAATCATTAATGGATTCCCATTAAATACCAATGTTCTCTCGCTGCTGCCAAAATCTAATCAAAATCCTGTTATAGAAAAAGCCGTTGATCAGTTTTCACAACGCATGGGCAATCAAGTTATTTTCTTAATTGGTAATCAAAATAAAAAAAGCGCTCAAGATGCAGCGGATATCTTTTATCAACACATAAATCAATCAAATTTGTTTGATAAACTCACTTATGAGGTGAACAATAATGAACAACAAGCCTGGGGAGCGTTTTATTTCCCTTACCGACTATCATTATTAACACCCAAACAGCGCAGTGAATTAGCTGAGAATAATATTAAAGCCATTGAGCAATCCGCTCTGTTTAATTTATATAACCCAATGGGTATTACTAATTCAGATTTATTGAAAAGTGACCCCTATTTTTTATTCACGCAATATGTCACTTCCATTCCAAAACCTGCCAGTAACGTACAACTAATTGATAATAACATGATGATTCACAACCACAATAAGTGGTATGTGATGCTGAATGCTCAATTAAAAGGTGATAGTTTTTCTATATCGAACCAAAACGCAGTTGTCACTGCCATTCAGCAGGCGAAAGCATTAGCAGACAAAATATATCCAGATACCTCCTTAGTTGATACAGGCATGTTATTTTATGCCAAAGCAGGTGCTGATGATGCGCAACATGATATTTCTACCATTGGTATTGGTTCTATCGTCGGCATTATTTTATTAATTCTAATTACTTTTCGTTCGCTGTTACCATTATGTTTTATTTTATTTTCCAGCGTGATTGGTTTTATTTGTGCCTTTGTTACTACCTATTTAATCTTTGGCAGTGTGTATTTGTTTACCTTAATATTTGGTGCCAGTTTAATTGGGATATCTGTCGACTACGCATTTTTTTACTATTCTGAACAGCTTTTAGGTGGAAAAAACTGGCAGCCGCAGCTTGGACTGAAAAATATTTTTTCTGGTATTACATTAGGTTTAGTGAATATCATCATTGCCTACATCATTATCGCCTTCACACCATTTCCAGGTTTACAACAATTAGCAATTTTTGCCATTATTGGTTTAGGCATGGCGTATGCAACTGTTGTCTGTTTTTTTCCCTTGGTCTTAAAAGCAAAGAAAAAATCGTTTACCCCACCTATTTTGAACCTGACTAATTTATTTTTAAGCTTTTGGCAAAGAGTTAGTCGTAAAGTCATTTTTTGTATTTATATCTGTCTCTTATACACATCTCCGAG
>CAJXRW010000222.1 GCA_913060525.1 uncultured Gammaproteobacteria bacterium | reverse complement strand
CGAGATTTCTGCCTGTCTCGTGGGCTCGGAGATGTGTATAAGAGACAGAACATTTCCCAAAACATTCATTTCTGACCCAATGCGTTTAGAGCAAATTCTTAAAAACTTTTTGAGCAATGGAATTAAATTTACAGAAAAAGGTACGGTTAAACTATCGTGCTCAACCAATTCTTCAATTGCAAATCAAGATAAACCACTTGGTGATAAGTATTTATATTTTGAAGTTATTGATACTGGTATTGGCATTCCCCAAGACAAGCTTAGCTTCATTTTTGACGCATTTAATCAGGTTGATGGTACCACCTCCAGACAATACGGCGGAAGCGGTTTGGGACTTACTATCTCGAAAAAACTGGCTCAATTATTACACGGGGAAATTCATGTTTCTACAAGACTAGGCAAGGGAAGCATATTTTGCTTGCAAATACCTAGAGAATTTCCACAAAGTGGAACTAAACCTGCCGCTCCAACCGCCACCAAAATAGAAACAACTTACCTTAAAAAAACAGCATTGGAACAAAAAACCGATCACCCAGCTAAAGAGTCAAGCAGATTACACATTCTCTTGGTAGATGATAATCTCAGTGAGCAAAAAGCAATAAGCCAATATTTATTAGACCAACCTATATCAATTAAAACTGTCAATTCTGTCAAACAGGCAATCAACTACATCAGTGACAATCAGGTAGACGGTATTATCTTAGACTTAATGCTCAAGAATGAATCAGGTTTTGACTTGCTTAAAGCTCTAAATAATTTTCCTAATTTAGGCTCCCCTCCTATTATTGTCTACACAGGAAAAGAATTATCAGAACAGGAACAGCAATACTTAGCTAATTTTTCACACAGCATTATTTTAAAAGGTGAAATATCACCTAAACGCTTACTTGAACAAATTGAATTAAATTTTAATAAAAATGAAAAAAATAAATATCCAGGAAAGGTATTAGCAAATACAGCCATAAACTCAATATCAAATCAAATTCCAATAATTTTAGTTGCCGATGATGATGAAAGAAATATCTACTCATTAAAAAAACTATTATCCGACACTTCGGCAGTCATTCTAACAGCACAAAATGGCAAAGAAGCTTGTGAGATATATAAAGAATATCCCAATATCACGCTTATTATCATGGACATGATGATGCCCGTTATGGATGGTTACGATGCCGTTAAGTCCATCAGAAGAAGAAATGACACTGTTCCAATAATTGCATTAACCGCAAAAGCCATGAAAGGTGATAAAGAAAAATGCATTGAAGCAGGATGTACAGATTATCTGGCAAAACCAATTAACCCTAAACAACTGTTATCACTAATAAATATTTGGCTGAAAAAATAAATGGATATAAAAATATCACCTCTTGAAATTAAATTGTTCATCCAGGCAATACATGAGGCACATGGATATGATTTTAGTGAATATTCACCTGAATCTTTTAGGAGGAGGTTAACTTCTATTATAGAAAAGCATAATCTTCAACATGTAGGAGAATGCATACATCGATCTATTCACGATAAAGATTTCTTTCTAACCATATTAGGTGATTTAACGATTACCGTTACTGAAATGTTTCGCGACCCCTATATGTATTCTGTATTGAGACAAGCCATTATACCTTACTTAAAAACATACCCAAAAATCAAAATTTGGCATGCAGGATGTGCCACTGGGGAAGAAGTATATTCGTTTGCAATATTATTAAAAGAAAGTGGTTTAACAAACCGAACTATTACTTATGCTACTGACATAAACAAACAAGCACTTTGCTTAGCAAAAAAGGGTTATATTAAAAATAATAGCCTACAACAAGGCGTTAGCAATTATTTTAAATCAGGTGGTGACGTCTCTCTCAGTCACTATATTTCACACGATGAATTCGGTTCGCTGATTGAGCTAGAAAATCGTAATAATATCGTATTTTCTGAACATAATTTGGTTAATGATTACAGTTTTGGAGAAATGCAAATAATATTCTGCAGGAATGTTTTAATATATTTTATAAAATCCCTACAAAACAAAGTGTTAGAACTATTAACTGAAAGCCTGTGTCCAGGCGGCTTCCTTTGTCTAGGATCAAAAGAAAGTATAAGCTTTAGTGCAGTTAGTGATAAGTATGAAACAATTGACGCTAAAGCAAAAATATATCGTAAACACATTAAAGAATAAAACATAATAATATACATAATAGCATATCAATGCTTATTACAATTTAATTAAATTTACACTAATATTGATTTCTAAGGTACTAAGGAAATGAAGCCATGAACAAAGATGAAGCAACAATTTTATTGATAGACGATAAAGAGGAAAATTTACTATCATTAAAAAATATTTTAATTGATATCGATTGCGGAATATTGACGGCCTTATCAGCGGAAGAAGGATGGAATATTCTACTTGAAAATGATATCGCCTGCTTATTATTAGATGTGCATATGCCAGGCATGAATGGCTTTGATTTAGCCGAAAAAATCAGAAGTGATCAATCTTTAAAACATATTCCTATTATTGTTTTTGTCACGGCCGTTGAACTGGGTGAAGATAACGCAAATAAAGGATACAGTCTTGGTGCTGTTGACTATCTTACCAAACCGTTAAACCCTACTATGGTTAGAACTAAAGTTGATCTATATTGCCAACTTTATCGTAAAGAAAAAGAACTAAAAAAATTAAAATACTGATGGGCGCCTCTAATTTATTTCTGAGCGACTCTACCAAATATCAACATAATTACAGCATATAGCAATACCAAGGATGAAAAACCCCAAAGATCTGTATTTGGTAAATGTGCAATAACAGCTGACCCTGTCATTCCACCAATAAATACCATACACCCAAATAATGCAGCTGAACTTCCTGCCAATTCAGGAAAAATATGCATGATTTGTGCAGCACAATTTGAATATACTAATGATGTACCTATCCAGGTAAATATTAACATTACGATGACTAATATTAAATTTGGGCGACTATCTAATATTGTAATAACAAATAATAATGCACTCGTACTTATTACGATACATACACCAATTTTAATCAACTGCGTGCTAGAAATTCTGCTCAGCAAGCTTCTATTGATTACAGTACCAATCAAAAAACTTACAGCAATGATTAAAATTATCCATCCATAACTAACTACGGTTAATCCGTACCCTTGTTGAAATAAAAAAGGTGCAACCGTATTAAATGACATATTCATGGCAACGATACACATTGGACATAATGCGTAAGCAACAAATTTTAAATTCGTGATAATTTTCTTATAATTATTAAATACTTTTACAAAACTGATACTTAATTGTTTATTTTGATTTGTTTCTGGTAAAGAAACTGCAACCATTACGGCCAGTGAGGCAAAAACACTTAAAAGATAAAAATTGCTACGCCAGCCTAAATAGGCTTGAACATAACTGCCTAACACTGGAGCAATCATCGGTACAAATGACCATATAACAGCCTGCATAGCTGCTAATTTTTCTAAATCTTTTCCTGAAAAACAGTCTTTCATCATTGCTCTTGATATAACGCTAGCTGAGCCAGCACCAAGTCCCTGCAAAAGCCTACCAATTAATAACCATAATATATTTTGGCTAAATGCACACATTAAACTTGAGAGCAAAAATAATAGCATGCCGCCGACGATAAATAATTTTCTACCAAATCTGTCAGATAATGGGCCATATATTAACTGGGATATAGCAAAACCAAACAAAAATAGACTTAATGATATCTGTACATACGCATCAGATGTATCTAGCGCTGAAGATATATCTGGAAAAGAAGGCAAATATAAGTCTGTACCAAATTGCAGCAATGTCATGAAATAAATAATTGCAAAGCTTACCAGCTTAAGGTTTACTCCAACGTTTTCCATTAGATAACTTCCATGTTATTTTCAATGATCAATTCAATCAGAGATTTAAATACTAAAAACCAAGTAGTTAATTAGACTTAAATTTAATCAATATGCACTTCAAAAATATTGCATTTTGCGTGGTGAAGAACATAACTTGAAGTTGAACCACCTAAAAGTGAAATTCCATGTTTGTTATGTGTCCCCATTACAATTAAATCAATATCGTGCTTTTTGGCATAAGCAACAATTTCATTTTGCGCTACACCCATAACGGTTTCAACTTTTGCTTTATTAATATTAGTTGTGCTGGCAACTTCAGCTAAGTAATTCGTAACCTCGTGTTCGAGCGTTTTATCGTTTTCCTCCGCTAATCCAGTTAATTCAAATGGCGCAACTTCAACAATTAATAATGTTATATTACTGCCATATTTATCAGCTAAATCTATGGCAACATCAATTACTTTAAGATGTTCTTCATGTAAATTTATTGGTACCAGAATATTATTAATTTTCATTTCCATCGCCTTTATAATGTTCTTTATATGTATTATATAAAATAATAATGCCAGTTACTTAATAATTCCCCAAATAGCTTTTACATCTTAGTTACAAGGCAACCATCATTAGTTTAACTTTTTGACTTTTTATTATTACCTATGTGAAATGCAGCTATAACATAATAACTTACTGAAAATAAATGTTAAAAAATCAGAGCAAGATTAAGCAAAAAATAAATTCTGCACTAAAGTTTCTGTCTCTTATACACATCTCCGAGCCCACGAGACAGGCAGAAATCTCGTA
>CAJXRW010000221.1 GCA_913060525.1 uncultured Gammaproteobacteria bacterium | reverse complement strand
TCGGCAGCGTCAGATGTGTATAAGAGACAGATTTAAATCAGATCCTAATCTATGACATTAGTGAAAAAGCACATATCCCTCTCTCAAATAAAACCTTAGCAAACTATACCGGCCTTTCATTACGCAAGGTGGTGTTTGCGCATAAGAAAACACCTCGTCTATGCCCCAATAATCTTCGAGCTGCCGTCATAGCAAATCTAACCTTGCCAGTGCGTAATTTCACACCAACACGTCCAGAAAAAAAATTGATTACCTATCAAGTTAGATCATTGAAAACTCCGTCAAAAGCCCCACAAAAGAACACTTTCGATGTATTTGTTAATTTAGTGAGGAACTTAACCACCAACAAGAGCATTCAGCCAGACCAGATCAAGTATCTGGAATCAATAGGGTGTAAAAAACAACAGATCATTGAATCTATTTCATCGCTGAATAACCTCAACATTAAAGCACTCCCATCAGAGTCTTTAAGTACACAGGAGCGGGAACTGATTGATCACTTAATAACATGTTTTAACTATAATACGATTTCCAGTATTAAAACCTCTCCTGCGTTAACTAAACTGGTAAGGAGTTATTGGAGACATAAAGTTAACAATCAATCTTATCTTAAATTTTATGACTTCAAAACACTTAAACAATTTGTTGATTTAATTGCACCGATTCATGTTAAACAATGGCATATGAAAGTTTATGCGGCTAATCAAACAACGATTAATCAATGGAAACAACAACTAAGCAAAGAACTAGAAATTGCACCATCTGAATGTTTAATTAAACCAGTTAGACATCAACAAGGATATATATACCTCAGTTTACGACATCCTAACGAAACAGAGCGATTGAAAAATATATCTCGTCCATCGATTAAGCATTTCTCCAGTAGCTCATTATATTACTTTATTTTTTATAGTACGTGCTTATTACTAGCTCTTGAATACAAGTTACAATTATGAACAATTGCTTCTTTTAAAAGTAAAATATCTACGCTTCAAGATGTCTATTTTGCTTTTTGTTTTTTTCTGCTTCAAAATTGACATACAAAAGTTGATTTGCATTCATATCAAACGGTAATTAAAATGGTTCAACCAAGATCAAAAAGTTATGAATTATCATTCCGACGTAAAATCATTCAAGAGATTATTGATAATGAAGACGCGCCCAGAATTTTAACAACGATGGCGCAGAAGTATCAAGTTTCTCGAGAAACGATCAAAAGATGGTATCTTCGATATAAACAAGGTGAGTCACTTAACTCAAAAAGATTTAGCCAACCTGGTCCGAATGTTAAAACGGTTTTAGATAAAAAAAGAATCGCTCGAATCTTCCAGGATCATCCTGGCATTTCATTTAGGGAGATTCAAAAAAAATATTATCCTAAAATTCCGAAGTCAACTTTTCATGATGCTGTATCACGACAAAAAATTAAAAAGCCTAAATAAAATATTCCAATAGATATTAAATTGGAGGAATGAGTGATCCGTTAATTATAACCTTTGCTTATTCATATAGTTATCAACCCCATTAGTCACCTTTGAAGGATACTAATGGTTTGAACAAGCCTATCAAATCTTTATCTTGTTATTACTCTTTCTCATCTAATTTTTTATTTGGTATATAGCTCAGTAAGTCGCCAGGTTGACATTCAAAAAATTCACAGAGCTTATCAATTACATCTGTAGTTGTGATATACCCAGGAACGTTTGCAATTCTATTTAGGGTTGATCTTGAAATTCCAGTGCTGGTAGATAAGTCAGAATAAGATATTTTTTTTCCTTGATCAAATTTCAAATCATCTATTAATTGTGCAAGCCTAATTCTAATCACTTTTAAAACTCCTAGTTAAATTCACAGAATAATAAAATATATTCATAAATGATGCAAACGCTTCTTGAATGATCACATTAAAGCATATATAATCATATATGAACCATTTAGGTCATAACAAATTATAGGAGCTCATGTATGAATACATATCTACCCGCAATAGAATTGTCAAAAAAAATCAAATACAATGCCAGAACTATCAGAAATGTGCTTAAAGATAGTGTTTTGCTGGAAGGTGAGCACTACATTCGTCCATTTGGTGGTCGCAAAATTCTGTTTATATGGGAAGCCATTGAGAGGGATATGAAGGATCACTCAATTCAAGCAGATTTTGCGATACCTCTAGCTAGTGGAGGTGTATGCCGTGGCTAGTATTAATGTGCGAAATAATTATCTATATTTTGATTTTCAATATCATGGCATACGTTGTCGTGAATCCACACTTCTTACAGATACACCCGGTAATCGCAGAAAAATGCGACAGCTCCTTAAAAAAATTGAAGCTGAAATTATTTTAGATACTTTTCGCTATGAGAAGTTTTTTCCAAATAGTAAAAATATTGCTCGGCTTCCGCAGAAGACCATCGCCAAAGATAAGGTAAAAAGTAATTTTCCACTCTTTAATACCTTTGCTGAAAAATGGTTTACTGAAATGAAACTGCATTGGCGTAAGAGCACCTACGATACACATTTATCAGCATTCAATGCACACATTGAAATTTATTTTAAAAACAAGTTTATTCATGAGGTAAGCAAACAAGATATTCTGAATTTTAGGCAGCTGTTAACCGCTATTAAAAACAAATCAGGTAACAAACTATCTCAATCGCGTATCAATCACATTATGCACCCGTTACGCATGATATTGTCAGAAGCCAGTGAGCAACTTGAAATACCTAACCCATTTAAAAATATCAAAGCATTAAAGGTGCCTAAGTCTCATATTGAGGTATTTAGCCCAGATGAAATTCAAAAGATTATCAGAAATATTCGACCAGATTATAAGGCTTATGTCATCACTAAATTTTATACTGGGCTTAGATCTGGAGAAGCTCATGCGCTCGAATGGCATCATATAGATTTTGATAATGGTATCATTCAGGTTCGTCAGTCATTTGTCCGTGGTGAAATCATAGGCACTAAAACAGAGGAGTCGATTCGGGATATACAAATGCTGCCAATCGTCAAAGAGGTGCTACTTCAGCATCATAAAGAAAATATTGGGCAGAGTAGCTTTGTATTTACCAATTCCAATAACGGACTAATTGATAATAACGGTTTTAGGAAATTCGTTTGGTATCCTTTATTGAAACATCTAGGTTTAAAACAACGCACACCCTACCAAACAAGACATACTGCTGCAACCATGATGCTCGCTTCTGGCGAGTCTCCTGAATGGATAGCAAATCAATTAGGGCATTGCAATACAGAGATGTTATTTAAAGTATATAGTCGCTATGTGAAAAACATCAAACATAATGATGGTGAACGGTTTTCCAAAATGGTCTGTTCATTTTAATGATCATTATTAAATTTATCAAATAAATTCCGAATTGTCACAATTTAAGCAAACTTGGGAGAATATATTTGTGTAGATACTAATGCCCAAAAATTAGGGGTGGGTCATATTCCCTACAGATACAAATCAAATTCACAAACTAGGTAAATCAAACATAACCATGTCCAAACTAGTTGTAAAGAAAAGGCTAAACTAATTGCAGCCCCCCAACAGAAAGTCCACCATCAATATAAAATACTTGACCCGTAATATACCCTGCCGGTTCAGATGCCAGGTATTCAACCATAGAGGCAATTTGATCAGGCTCTGCAAGTTTACCCATAGGTATTGATTTAATTAAATCATTACGCTCGCTACTGTTTATAGGAAAACCTCTGTTAAATAGTTCTGTATTCGTTGGACCAGGGGCTATGGCGTTTACACAGATATTATATTGTGCAAGCTCTAAAGCCCAAGTTTTTGTTGCGGAGACTAAAGCTGCTTTTGAGCTGGCATAAGCAGTTCTATTTACCCTGCCATTAATAAATACACTCGCATTATTTATCACTCTCCCCCATTTAGATTGTATCATCTGCTTACATAAAAACTGGGTAATTTTAGTTGTTACCAGTAAATTGTTCTTTATTACATTATCAAAGTCAGTGGTGTTTAAGTTTAAAAGACTATCTGGTTTATTCACTCCATAATTATTAAATAATATATCAATTTGATGATTCTTGGTTATTATTTCTAATACATCTTGTAGATTATCAAAATTTGAAATATCACATAAATAAAGTCTCCCAGGAAAATCATTGGTAACATTACGTGCAATTCCAATTACTTCATAACCATTTTCAGACAAGCGATTGCTTGTTGCCAACCCAATACCTTTTGTCGCACCTGTAACTAAAACTGTTCTTAACTTCATATTATTTTCTAAGCACTAATACGTGATTCTGGAATATATAATATAGGCAAGTTGACGCCCATACAATGATACCCATAAGCAGTTGAAATGGAATCACATCCCAATAATAAGGGATTTTCAAATTTTATTGAGACTAGTTCAGCTATGGTGCTATATTCTGCTAATTGATTTTTGCAAATATTATTAATAGAGTCATAACTAAATATCCTTTTAAATAACCCCTCCCTTTCGTATAAATATCGCTTTATATTTTTACGTGAACATTTTAATAGGCTTTCAATACTCTTATCAGCTGCTAAATTTTTATTCCAATTTAAACAAATCTCCCATTTATTATATGAGCCTGCGATATCTGTTAAATAGCTGTCTCTTATACACATCTGACGCTGCCGACGATCTACTCTGTGTAG
>CAJXRW010000220.1 GCA_913060525.1 uncultured Gammaproteobacteria bacterium | reverse complement strand
TCTACACAGAGTAGATCGTCGGCAGCGTCAGATGTGTATAAGAGACAGGGATTACATTTACCACGGATATTTACATTTAAGCTTTGGGTATCTTTTGGTGCTCTAACAAAACCAATAGATTTTGATAAAGTGGGTGAAAAACTACCACTTGTCATACAGGCTTCTTGACCTTTTTCATTATCCACAGGTAGATGTGCTCTTAAAACGCCTCGATCCTCTAATATCACGCCAAACATTTCATCATGATCAGTTCCTGCAATTTTCTTTAACGCATCCTTACCAATAAAGTTGCGATCATCAGTTAAAGAAACTGTCCAGGTTAAACCACATTCATAGGGTGAAACTACTTCATCCATGTCTGACCCATATAAGTTTAAACCTGCCTCTAAACGTAATGTGTCCCTGGCACCTAAACCAATAGGCTCAACACCAACGCTGGCAAGCTTATTCCATAAGTCACAAGCTTTATCGGCAGGCAAAATAATTTCATAACCGTCTTCACCTGTGTAACCTGTTCTGGCAAGCATCCAATTATGCGAAGTTAAAACACCAAATGGTTTCATATTTAAAAGTGTTTCCGTCACACACTCTTTAGGAAGGACGCTATTAACTGTCGCACGCGCATTTGGTCCCTGAACAGCAATAATTGCTAGATCTACTCTTGATTGAATATGAACATTGAAACTACCTTTTTGAGATTCAAACCAGCTTACATCACTTTCACGATTACCCGCATTCACGACAATTCGAAAATAGTTATCATCTAAATGGTAAACAATTAGGTCATCCACAATCCCTGCTTTTTCATTTAACATACACGTATACAAGGCTTTGCCAACTTTAGCTTTTCTGACATCATTCGCTAAAACATGCATTAAAAACTTTTCTACATCAGGTCCTGTAAAATCTACTGCCATCATATGAGAGACATCAAACATACCTTTATCCGTCCTCACTGCAGTATGTTCTTTGATTTGCGAAGTATAATGAATAGGCATTTCCCACCCTGCAAAATCAACCATTTTAGCGCCATGATTGACATGGTTTTGATAAAGTACCGTTTGTTTCATTGTCTCTCCAAATTATTTAACTTTGACAGATTATTATACTAAGCGAATATTATTCGATACTAGCTGTTTGCAGCAAAATCAGAAATCAATTTCTCTAGTTTATTTGCTACCACATCACATTGATCCTTAGTGATAATTAACGGTGGGGTTAATCTTATAATTTTTTTCTGAGCAATATTTATCACCATGCCATCATCCAAGGCTCTCTTGCGCAGAAGAACACATTCACGATCCAGCTCCACCCCAATCATTAAGCCTTTTCCACGTATATCAACAATACAATCCAAATGAGACAATTTTTCATTTAATTTATTCTTAAGATATTCGCCAATTTTTTTCGATTGTTGCGGGATATTATCTCTCAACATAATTTCTAATACTTTATTTCCAACAGAACAAGCTAACGGATTACCACCAAATGTAGACCCATGTGACCCTGGTGTAAATAGCTCCGCCGCTTCACCTTTTGCCATGCAGATACCAATTGGGAATCCATTACCCAAACCTTTGGCTGATGCAACAATATCAGGTGTAATATTCTCTTGTTGATATGCATATAAACTACCCGTGCGGCCAAACCCAGTTTGAACTTCATCTAATACCATAAAAACTTTATGCTGATCACATGCCTGTCTTACCTTTGCTAAAAATCCGTCATCAAGAAGCTTAACACCACCCTCACCCTGAATTGGCTCTAGCAATACCGCAACAACTTCTTGCGCATTATTAAGCACTTCTTTTAACGCATTGATATCGTTATGCTTACAAGGCACAAAACCTGGCATGAGCGGGCTATATAAGTCTTGGTTGATTTGCGCATTTGCTGCAGAAATTGTTGCAAAAGTACGACCGTGAAAACCACCAGCTAAAACAATAATTTTTGGGTTTTTATACCCTCTTTGATGCCCTAGCAATCGTGTAATTTTTAATGCTGCTTCAACCGCTTCTGCACCACAATTACATAAAAATGCCTTTTCCATACCCGCAGCATTGGTTAGATTTTTTGCCAACGCTAATTGCTGTGGAATAACAGTTCCATTGGAAACATGCATGAGTTCTGCAGCTTGCTTTTGAATTGTTTCAATTACTTCTGGATGACCATGTCCAAGATTCATGACTGCGATACCTGCAGAGGTATCTAAATATTTTTTACCTTGATCATCCCAAAGGTATACACCCTCACCTTTTACAAAACATATCTTTTCTTGAGCGTATGTATTCATTAAATATTTCAAGTCATCCATTAAGCAAAATCCCATTTATTTTGTGATGATATCAGTATAAATAAATCCTTTACGTAATCTATTGATTTCAAGAAAATTTAACTTTTTTCCGAAATATGTTTGACATCCATTTCAAAATAGAATTGAATGATTAGTAAGAAATGAAGAGGTGCACTGCCTACTGCGGTATTCTGAAGTTGCTAATAACTGATGATGAATACACAAGAGAGGAAGTGCCGAAGAGGTTTTTATATTAGCAGATTAACCTCTGGTTTCAGTATTGAAAGGTATTGGAACTGTCACATAAATTATGTGGAGCGCTTCAGATGGATAATCTCTCTTTTAGGTTATTTCTCCTGATTTGTACCACGTATAAACGGAGAAAGTAAATGACCAACTTCCATAACAACAATACTCAAATTGCGATTATTGGTAATGGCAAAACGGGTCATGCTGTTGTTGAGAATATTCCACAACATAATATCTTTGCTATTTTTGATGCAAGCAATCCAGTAACAGCCGAAAGACTTTCTGGCGCTGATATAGCTATTGTATTTGTAAATCACATTGCTTTAGAAAGTATTCTACCAGAGCTTATCGCAGCAAGAATCCCAGTCGTATGTGGTACAACAGGCTTTAATTGGACAAACGAAATCCAGCAAGCAATTGCAAATACTCAACAGACTTGGGTTGTTGCCCATAATTTCAGTTTGAGCATGCACTTAATTCGTAATTGCTTACAGATATTAGGTACTGCCGACAGCTTAATTAATAACGTATCTTTCAATATTCACGAGGTTCATCATATACATAAAATTGATGCGCCAAGTGGCACAGCCATTAGCTGGAACAATTGGTTAAATGCGTCAAATACAAACATTACTTATGACCGAGTGGAAGATGTTGCTGGCATACACACTTTAACCATTCAAACACCAAATGAAGAAATCAGCCTAACGCACAAAGCACTAAACCGTAGTTTATTTGCTGAAGGTGCGATATGGGCAGCACATCAGGTATTAAGTCAAAATGAAATTCCTGCTGGTTTACTTCATTTTTCACAACTTATAGAACACACACTCAATCAAACGCAAACACAGGAGGAATACCAACATGCGTAATCTAAATGATATTACGGTATGGACAGCTCTCATTACACCAATGTTACAAAATGGTGATATCGATTACAAAAGCTTAACTGACTGTGTACGCAAACAAGAAAAGGCTGGCAATGGTATTCTAGTAGTTGGAAGCACTGGCGAAGGTTTAGCGCTGACATCACAAGAGCAAAGAAATATTCTTCAACATGTGACCAGCATGCACTTAACTGTTCCAGTCATGGCGGGTGTTGGTGGATATCAATTAAACCAACAACTAGAGTGGTTAGATTTTTGCGAGTCTTGCGGTGTTGATTGTTATTTATTAGTTGAACCAATTTATGCAAAACCAGGTCTAAATGGTCAAGTTCAATGGTTTAGCACCTTAATGGATAGAGTAAGCAGACCTTGCATGCTCTATAACGTACCATCACGTACTGGCTCAAGCATTTTACCTGAAACATTAAGCCGCCTAGCAAACCACCCAAACCTTTGGGCACTAAAAGAAGCAAGCGGATCACTTGATACTTTTATGAGTTATCAACGTGCTAACAGAAATATTCGTATTTATAGCGGTGAAGATGGCTTAATGAGCGAGCTTGCTGCAATTGGTGCTTGCGGTGTGGTCTCTGTGGTTTCAAACGTATGGCCTGAAGCAACACAAATGTTTATGAATAGCTGCTTACAAGACCACTACTTTTGCACATTAAACCAAATTAATTTGCAAGATGTAGAACTTTGGAAAAGAGCAAGCAGCATGCTATTTGTTGCCTCTAACCCTATACCAGTAAAAGCGATTCTTGCATACCAAGGTGTAATTCAATCACCTGAGCTACGCGCCCCACTTTCGGCTGCCGATATGGTCAAATTAGATCAACTTGCAGCAGTAAGCCGTGAAGTAACAAACTGGTATAACCGCCAGCATCATTTCCTTGAAACACAGGCGGCGTAATTTGCTGATATAATAAATAGCGTCATCCCGTGACTTGATCACGGGATCCATAGAGCCGATAATCTTATCATAGAATTAAATTTATTCATTTTTAGTACTTAAAGTAAAAGTGGACCCCGCGATCAAGTCGCGGGGTGACAACTATTGAGTTACACTTCTCACTTTGATAAAAAATAAACCTATAACTATGCTCAGGAAAATATAAACAATGGAAAATTTCGAAGACATACTAAACCAAGTCCAAGCAGGAAAAATCCGTGCAGCTGAACAAGACGAAAATGGAAACTGGCATACCCGCACCGAAGTCAAGCAAGCGATTCTTGCC
>CAJXRW010000219.1 GCA_913060525.1 uncultured Gammaproteobacteria bacterium | reverse complement strand
GATTTCTGCCTGTCTCGTGGGCTCGGAGATGTGTATAAGAGACAGATCTAAACCACCATAACAATTCAGCCTTGCCCATGAAAGTTGTTTGGGCGAATAAAACAGCATCACTTTCTCAACTGGTTTTACATTGCTGCTGTCATTTGGATTTTTGGTATCTTGCTTCACAAAGGCTGCTGGCACATCTACATAAGTATTTGTCTCGCCCAATGCGTTGCGATCATCTAACCCTGCCTGTGAAGCCAGAAGAACTTCGGTATAATCTGTTGCCTTACCATTGGCTGTGATTTTATATTCTTTAAATACGCGTGGTTTCGTAAAGACTGTTTGGTTACTATCTTTAACCTGGTTATCTTGTAAAAAGATATACAGATATCCATCCCGAAGATCAGGCGCATTGGCTGGGGCACAATCTTGATTAACTTGCTCTAAATAATAATCAATAATCTTTTCTACTTCACTAAAGCCATAAAGGTTCTGTTGTTTTTCCAGTTCCGCTTTTTTAGACTGTAATTGATTAATTTGTTCAACGGCATAGTCAAGGCTTTGACCTCTAAGTGAAGGCATTAAACTTTTTATTTGTTGGATATCATTTTGTACTTGTTTAACTTCAGCCTCTAAAGCTTTCACCTTATTGTCATAACCCTTCTTGATAAGATCAGCCCAATTCTCCGCTATTTCTGGTACTTCTATAAACTTATCTTGTTCAGCTGAGTCAGACTGATAGAGCAGTGAAATAGCGTCTAATACATCTTGCTGAACATCAAGTGATGCCCTTGAGAGCCCCAAGAAACTCTTAGGGTCTATCATACTGGCTGTTGTCTTACGCCACTTCGGCACTATCTTAACCGTTTGTAATCCAGCTTGAATCACTTCATCGGCTTCACTCTGCTTTCCCTCATCAACTATACCTGCTGCTGGGGCTTCAGAACCAGCTAACTCTGGTAATTTAAAATCCATCGACATACTCGGCAGACCATCACCAAAATTAGCCGTTTGGCATTTAATGACTTGATCCCCTTTGCTAACACCTAACTGCACCCCTGTTTCGTATTCTTCACATTCAATCTCTGCTTCACCTGTTTTAATATTGATACTAGTGGCATTAATGATGAATTGTTTGCCTGCAGAGTAAGTGGCATTTTTAATGGTACGTGTAGCGAGTGGGGCATAGTAGACTAAATCTGTGCCTTGATAATTAAATGAAATACCTTCTCTGGATATCTGATAACCTAACTCATTACTGTATTTAACTTCTTTGGCTTGATACGTTTTAGAATAGCTATTGCTTTGGGTATCGATATCCACCGTGCCTTGGTGGTCTATCATGCTATTGCCTTTATGGGTACGGATTAATTTGGATTTGGTTTCTAAGGCTCTCTCTTTGGCATTCTGTTCAATCTCATCATAGTTTGGATCTAAGGCGTAATGGGTTTTATCTTCACTTTGAATAAATTCAGCCTGGGTATGACTTAAAAAGGTCTCTACGCCCAAGGCTTTTTGCTCAAAATCATGGGCATGTCCTTCAGCTGGATTCGCAATGCGTTGTTGGGCATGGGAGACAAATAGATACTTGGTTTTTAGATTATGGGTATCAGTAACACCCTCTTTATCTGCTGAGCGTTCAAAACCAATTTCAGGCGCTTGTTGTTGCGCTTGTTCATCGCTTAATTTTGCTAACTCAAAACTAAAGTCAACTTCCTGATCTGCCCCAGTAGTGAGTTGAGCCTGAATATTGATCTCGTATTGCGTTTGACCTTCCAGCTCATCCATAGGAACGCTTGTTTGGTTTAATGAAGCTGATCCAATTTGGCTACTGTTTAATTGGTAGTGTTGTAAATCTTTTGCAACATCTCCGCCTAACTGCCACGCCAGGTTTGCCTGCCATTGGGTTTTTGGATCAAGCATTGGTTTGATATTGCTTAAGGTAACTTGTTCAATGGCTAATGAGCTGGTAAAGCTAAATTTAATTTGATCCACATAGTTAGGCTGTTGATTGCCTTCATCATCTTGGGCAACAGGGTAGGAACTTTGAATGATGACATCGTATGCTTCACCTGCGGTGGTAGGAATTTGAATACTACGTTGCGAGGGTGATAATGATAGCGTATCTTTTTGACTGGCATCTGACTTTGGAATGATGTCAATACTGGCAAATTGCGGTTTGGCACTTTGGGGTTGCGTGAGCCAGTTGATTTGAGTTTGTAAGCGTTGATTACCTTGATTTTGTAATTGTCCTGGACTGGGTAAATGACTGACTTGCAAACGGCTGACATAGGGTCTGGCTTCTTCTGCCTGACTATTAGCAAGAGGTTGCGTCCAATAAGCGATATGATACAGCTCAACATTGCCTTTTTCAGTAATGGTATTCAGTGGACTATCATCGGTTGCCTGCTGAAAATGGAATTGATAGGTATTGCCACCGACTTCTTTAGCAACATTATTCGCCGTGACAAATTTCGCCAAGGCAGTGCTTTGCATACGAATGCCTCGGTGTGCCACCTCTTCTTGAGTTTCTGGGTCTATTTCTTTAATACCACCCAATTCAACTTTAGATTCTTGCCCTGCTTTATTTAGTGCAGTAAAAGCGATATTACCGAAATCCCAACCCAAACGTTTACGATGAAAGTTTAAGCCTAAGCCACCATCTGTTGATGTACCTGTGGTATGCGCATTATCTAAATTAACATACTCATTCACTTTAGAATTTGGAATACTACCTAGAATAATCGGGTCATAACAAATGCCATCGGTTAAGGCAATGACCATTTCACCAGAAAGGCGTGAGCTTTGAGCTGCTCCACCGCTTTTGGTTGCAGTTTGTTGTACTTCACGTAAATAGAGTGCTGGGGTATTGCTTTTATCTAAGTGGCTATTATTCAGCTTGATGGCACGGCGACCTTGATCATCTATTTGTGAGATAGACTGTAATTCTGTATAAGGCATATCAGTTGGTAACGACGCATGTTGATAAAACGGCGGATACCATCTTTCATTTTCATCATAAGGAATTAATGAGGCTGTTGATTCAAATGACCAGCGTTTTTGTTTGGTATCGTATTTGCCGTCTATTTCAGTGCGATACACAAAATACTCACCTTCGTACTCTGCTTGACCGCCTGGGCTTTGGTCAATGACTTTGACGCGCATGCCTGCATCTAAAAACCCAAATCGGCCTCTGACTTCAAGTTGTTGGTTTAAACTATTTTTAGCAATATCCAAACGCGTTTGAGTTTCTTCTTGGTCTTCTAATACATAAAATACATCTTGGGCATAGATTTCCCCTTGGCCTGTCATAAGTTGGGTTTGACTTTGATTTGGAACCCTCTGATCAAAATAACGGGTTTTAGATTGTACAGCTGAATGAATCCCTACAGGGGTAATGCTTTTTAATACTTGGGTATCAAGGTCTTTTGAAACGCCTCGGCTACCATTAAAGATTAACGGGGAGGGTGAGTGATAATTCATGCCATGGCAATCACTGACAAAGACCTGGGTGTGATTATCACCTGTTTGCTCAAAGTAATAGAACAAACCTAAATTCATTTGGAAGTGTAAATAATCGTATAAATCTGGGGCTAAGTTAATATCAACACGATCAAAGACTTGTTTTTTATACTTATCGCGTACTCGACTTAAATCATAACTGCCAACAGATGCACCGTTATAAATGCGTTGCAAAGTATCATCAATAATAGCCACCGCACTTTGACTCCGATAGGCAACACGTTCACTGCTTAAGTGAGATAAAGCAAAGGGTGGTTTAATGGTGACTTGATAACGATAAGGATGATTGGAAAAACTACCGTCATAGTCTATGGACACATCCATCACGATACCACTATAGGTTCTCACCCCTGCTGAGGTATCAAACTTTAAAACCATTGGAATATCTAACGGAATATCAGTTTCAAATTCGGCATAAGCGGAAACGTTAATTTCATACATGTCAGATAATAGATCATGTTTTTCAAAACCACTGACGAATAGTTCAACTTGACCCCCTTCGTCATCTGTGAAGATTAAGTGGTGGTTTGACATGCTGAAACATCCCTGTAATAAAAAATATTTTATATTATTATAGTGAATAGTCTGTTGTAGATCATTGCAGCGTATAGGCTAATTATCAAAAATTGACTATTTGCAACACGAAATAGATTGGAAAGTGGTTATGGCAAAATTTGTATTAGACGACCAACCCGATGAATCACCTAAAAATGAGCCTGATTTTATCTCTGATACGTTTTAATTAAGGTTCATTTTGTCGGTGACTAAGATTTCAGTTTTTAACCTAAAACAGGAAAGCTGCTGAATATTAAGAAAAGTAACTAGAAAATCAATAAAAAGCTGTTAAGAAAATGATAAGGAAAAACAAAAAATTTAGATATAAAAAAAACCAGCACAAGGCTGGCTTTAATTACTTACTAATGGTGCGGACGGGGAGACTCGAACTCCCACACCTCTCGGCGCTGGAACCTAAATCCAGTGCGTCTACCAATTTCGCCACGTCCGCAAATTTGGGGTGATCGATGGGACTTGAACCCACGACAACCAGAATCACAATCTGGCGCTCTACCAACTGAACTACGACCACCATAATGTTGGTGCGCCCGACAGGATTCGAACCTGTCTCTTATACACATCTCCGAGCCCACGAGACAGGCAGAAATCTCG
>CAJXRW010000218.1 GCA_913060525.1 uncultured Gammaproteobacteria bacterium | reverse complement strand
GAGATTTCTGCCTGTCTCGTGGGCTCGGAGATGTGTATAAGAGACAGCCATATGGTTTGGCAATGCCTAACCAAAAAATGGTGGTGATGACATTTACAGATCAACTTTGTCCTGTTGGTACAATTGGCGAAATACAAATAGGAGGAGTAGGTGTTGCCTTAAATTACTGGGGTGACCCTTTGAAAACTGCAAAAAGTTTTTATGAACATTCTGAGTTGGGCCGCCTTTATCGAACGGGTGATTTGGGGCGTTGGCATGCTGATGGTTACATCGAATTTATGGGACGTCGAGATACGCAAGTTAAAATAGGCGGTTTGCGAATAGAGTTGGGTGATATACAATCGGCGATTAATGACATTGAGGATATTTCACAAAGTGTCGTCATTGTCCATTCTGCGGAAGTTAATAATACCAAGCGCATCGTTGCTTATTATGTTGCTGCAAAGCCCATACCTTCCAAAACGTTAGACGCTTGGATTGCTGATAGGCTGCCAATGCACATGATTCCTTTTTTATGGGTTCATTTATCAGAATTGCCCTTAACAGCTAATGGAAAGTTAGATCGCAAAGCATTAGGCAAGTTTCAATTATCTAAAAAAATCTCACACGATAAACCTAAGACATTGTTGGAACAGGCGCTATGCGAAGCTTATGCTTTAGTATTGGGTTTATCTTTGAATTCTGTGGGTATAGATGATGATTTTTTCGCATTAGGTGGGGATAGCATTCTGAGTATCCAGTTGATCAGCTGTTTGCGCCGCAGCCTTTCTATTCCTATTAACGTTAAGGCTATTTTTCAGTTCCGGACTGTTCGGCATATTGCCACACATTTTTCACAACAGCATACAGTTACGGAATCGAGCTTGAGTGAAAGTGGCCCGTTAACAGGTCCTTGTCAATTGTTGCCTATTCAGCAATGGTTTTTTAATCAAAATTTCACAGTGATAGGCCATTGGAATCAGGCGTTCATTCTCAGGTTGCCTAAAGACATTGACAAAACAGTGCTTGCGAAAAGTTTAGCCGCTTTAGTATCCTATCATGATGCTTTTCAGTTACGTTATCAGCTGACCAATGATGGCTACCAACAGTCTTATACGACGCAATTGCCAGTGGAAGGTTGCGGCTTTAAGGCTGTGCAGATCAATTTTCAAGATCAAAGCCAATTGGAACGCCTCAAACAAACCTTAACGGATTGGCAAAGTCATTTTGATTTATCCAAGGGACCTCTCTATCATTTTGGTTTGATTGAAGGCCACCCTGATCAACTGCCGAGGCTGCATGTTGCGTGTCATCATTTACTGATCGATAGCGTGAGCTGGCGATTATTGATCGATGATTTAAAGCGACTTTACACTGCATATGCACAAAGTGATTTATCTCTATTATTAAAACCTGAAAGCGTGTTGGGAGCTAAAGGTACGAGCTATCGCCAGTGGGTTGAGGTTGTTGCCGCCTATGGGGGCAGCTATCCATACCAGCAATATTATTGGTACGGTCTGTTGGCAGATTTTCATAGTGATGGGTTTCAAAAGTATAGGGCACCGACGAAGCAAAGCAGAACATTTGTTTTGTCAGTTCCATTGACCAAAGCGCTACTGACAACTTGCCATCAGGCCTTTCATACCCATATTGATGATGTTCTATTAACGGCTTTTTGTTTAACTCTGAAGTCATTTACGGGTACTTCAATCCAACATGTCTTATTGGAAGGTCATGGTCGTGAGACAATAAAAGCAATAGATGTTAGCCATACCATGGGATGGTTTACCACACTTTATCCCATACGTTTAGATTGTTCAGGGGATTGCCTTGAAACGCAGCTGGAAATGATTAAAGAAAATTTGCGTGCTGTACCCGATAAGGGGTTAGGATATGGTGTATTGATAGGGTATGAAAAACAGGTTCTACCGCGGATTCGTTTTAATTATTTAGGTCAATTTCAACAAGCAAATTCATCATCAGGAGAATGGAGTATTACTGATGAGTATGTCGGCCAATGCACCAACACACAAAATTACGAGAATGTCATTCTAGATGTCAATAGTATGGTTATCGATCACCAGTTGCGTGTCCAGTTTGACGCCTTTTTACCTCAAGCGTGTTTGCTGAGTTTTTTGAGCCAGTTTGAGACACAGTTGCAACAGCTAATCACATGGTTGCTAAAGCGTCGATCGCCACAGTGGACACTGAGTGATTGTAAAGACGAAGTCTATACTTTAATGAATTTAGAGAAAGCGGGTCACCAACGTCCTTTGATCATGTTTCCCACAGGAGATGGGGGTTATGAATGTTACCTGAATACATTAATGCCACGCTTATCTGATCAATATGCAATGTTGTTTAACAACCCTTATCTCCTGTTTCAAAAATCTCAGCCAAATTATGCAAAAACATTAACGATTGAAAGAATTGCGCAGTTGAGTATATCGGTAATAAAAGCTATCCAGCCTACAGGCCCTTACTGTCTTTTTGGCTGGAGCTTTGGTGGTGTATTAGCGCTAGAGGTGGCATTTCAACTATTGCAGCGAGGCGAGTCAGTAGAGCGCGTTGTCATGGTTGATGCTTTGTTTGATTTGGATGATTATTGCATTTCACAGGGTGAAAAAGCGCTTGAAAGCAATCATTTGTTTCATGGTTATCATCCAAAGTACCATGAGATTCATTGGAGTGGTGTTGAGTTGCTGTTATTAAAGGCTCAGCGGCCTATTGAGGATTGCAATGATGCCAATTATCACCTATTTAAATATTATGCAACCATGACGAAGTACAATAACTTAAATCATTATTTGGCACCTGATAAGTTTCAAGTGCAGTTATTCAATAGTAATCATTTGAGTTGGATCACTGAGTCAAAGTGGCAACAACAGGTTGTAGATGCACTGAGAACGGGGTCTGCTTGTGGGTCACCTTAGGATTTGTTACCCATGCACCATACTCATAAAGCGGAGAGGATTTTGTGAAATTTAAAACTGTTTTACCCATTTATTTAAGCGAGTTTACGGTACGATTTTGCTCATGGACTGTATATTCGCAGTTGGCCGTGCAATTATTAACACGCCATCACATGAGCTTTGAGCAAGCAGGGTTGATTACGGGTGCTGTACTGTCATTGGCATATTTGTGTGTATTTTTGGGCGGTTTTGCCAAAGACACAGTGCTTAATGAAAAGCAATGTGTGATGCTTGGAATTCTGCTGATTTTGTTGGGCAGTAATATATTGCTAGGGCCGTGGATATTATTTTATCTGGCCGTGAGTGTGATTTCGCTGGGGGTTGGTTTGGTAGTGCCAAACTTGCCGTTGATTTTGTCTAATAGTTTGGGGCTGCAAAATACAGTTCAGCGAGAAGCCGAGTTTATGATTTTTTATGGCTTTACTAATGGCGGTGCTATTCTTGGACCATTATTGGCTGGTTGGATAAGTATGCGGTGGGGTTGGCATGGCGTGGCTCTGCTCAATGACGGAATGTTATTTGTGTGGGGTGTTTTCATTTTTTTCAGCAACTGGTGGTCTTCTTTAACACGTATCAGTATCAAGCATTATGTGGGTTTGGTGGTAAGTATGGTTGTTATCGTGGTATTGGGCAGCGGATATTTAATCTTTAGCTTTATTTCCAAATATTTCATTATTGCTATTTTGATGGGATACACTATTTTTTTTGTGGGGGTGTTGTTGCGACAAAAACAGGTGCGTCGCCCTATTATCGGCTGTTTTTTCTTGATGGTTTTGCCAATGGTGTATTTTATAGGAGAGTTTCAAGTACTTTCCAGTTTAACCACATTTCTCAGTCAGTTTGGACACTTGTCAAAGGCAGGTTTTGTATTTCCAACCAGTGTCTTTGTGGCTCTAGAATCTGTTTTTGTGTTAATTGTAACAGCATTGCTTTATCGCTTGTCGCGATTTCAAACTTTGTCACTATGCTGGAAGGCTGTTTTGGGATTGTTATTGGGAAGTCTAGCGTTTTGGGTGTTGATTCTCTCAAGTTTCCAGGTGGGATTGCATTCAGTTCCGATGGGTTGGTTTATATTGGTAATGGCCTTACTTGGTGCGGGTGAAGTGTTTTTAACGCCAGGGGTGATTTCCAGAATTTCTGCTTTAGCGCCAACACAGTATAAAGGGCGATTGATGGCGGGCATTTATTTGTCATTGGCGTTCTCTGGGGCTGCATCAGGATTAATTAGTATAACGATTGAGCATATCTTTGTTACAGAGAATTCGTTGTCCATTTATCATTTGAGCTTTATGTTTTCGGCACTGTTATTGTTGCTATTGGCAATCATCCTAGTGTTATGTAAACGCTACATAAACCTCGTTATAGCCAATAGGAGTGACAATCTAAGCGTGCTTAGAAAACACTAAATGATCTTAGAGAACTAAGGAATTAAGGCTTTTGTTTTAGACTGCATAACACTTAGAAAGCACCAATTGATTATTTAATATAAACTTGGATTTATAGTAATATACTGTATCTTGGTAAACATATTGCTTATCCTGACCAGTGCTTTGTTCTAAAGTATTAATTTGTTTCACATCAAAGTATAAGCCCATTCCTATAGTTTTAATGATAGCTTCCTTTGTCGAAAATACCTGATAAAAAAACAATGTCTTTGAATATTTATCAGGTAACCTGTCAAAAAAGCTTAACTCATCCTCATGCATGATTCTGTCTCTTATACACATCTGACGCTGCCGACGATCTACTCTGTGTAG
>CAJXRW010000217.1 GCA_913060525.1 uncultured Gammaproteobacteria bacterium | reverse complement strand
TCTCGTGGGCTCGGAGATGTGTATAAGAGACAGATTTTCTTTAGATGTTGAAAAACATTATATTTCTCATGCTTAATTTGTTGTGTTGGCTCAGCACGACCATCCCTGACAATAGAATAAAAAATAACGGCTAATATCGCGCCGAAAAATACGACAAAATAAAAGATTAAACGCCAATTACCATCTGTACCTTCTAATGCCAAAGTTAATGGAACGCCTGCAATCAATGGGCCTATCATTCCTAAAATTTGAGTCATCCCACCCATAAAACCAAGATGTTTATGCGGAAACCATTCTAAAATTATTTTGAACATCAATACATAACCAAACGCTGCACCAATGCCAATAATAAAACGTCCAATCCAAGCGAGCGGAACACTATGTGACATACTAAAAACTAAACAACCAATCGCCGTTAACGTAATCGCAAAACCACCCATGCGGCGTACGCCAAACTTATCAACCAATAAGCCAACAGGAATCTGCATGATCGAATAAGCCAAATAAAATGCGGATGAAATTAAACCCACTGTGGCAACATTGATATTTAGGTCTACTCGAAATAAGTTTTCCATTGGCCCCATGGAAGCCCGACAAAAAAACTCATATAGAAAAAAGCTACCTGCCAATATAAAGAACAACCAACCTTTTAGTGTTCTTCTTGAAAACAGCCCACCAGTATCACCTCGATAATTGCCCATGTATTGCCCAAATTATTACAACTGATTGGAATGTAGCAGAATATTTGTAAGGCAGCAAGCTGCTTGATATGCTAAAATTGGTTTTTTAGTAAAGGCGTGCAACTAATCCTAATTATGATAAATATTGATAATCAAGATCTTATTCCAGTGGTTGAAGAAACGATACAAGAAGCTCTTAAACAAGGCTCTGATCAAGCAAGTGTTCATGCATCTTATTCCACTGGTTTAGTTGCCTCTGTTAGGCATCAAGAGATAGAAAATCTTGAGCATACCCAAGATAAATCTATTAACATTACTGTTTATTTTAACCAACATAAAGGCTCGACCAATACTTCTGACTTTTCACCTTCATCGATCAAACTTGCCGTACAAAAAGCCTGTGATATCGCCAAATACACTGGCAAAGATCCCTATTCAGGCATTCCAGATAAAAAATATTTAGCCCAAAATGACCACCAATTAGATCTATACCATCCTTGGGAAAATCTATCATCGGAAAAAGCGATTAATATTGCAAAAACCTGTGAACAATATGCTTTAAATAATAAAAAGATCACGCTTTCGGAAGGCGCAACCATAGAAAGCTATCAGTCACTTCAGGCGCATGGTAATTCGCTTGGGTTTATTGATCAAAACAAACAAACGCGTCATGGACTTTCGCTATCATTAGTCGCTGGGAATCAAGATCAAATGCAACGCGACTATAGCTATACGAATGCAAGAAACCACCATGATTTATGGTCACCAGAAAAAGTTGCACATTCGGCCATTGAACGCACACTTGAGAAATGTCATCCACAAAAAATCAACACAGGGAAATACCCAGTTATTTTCAAACCAGAGATGGCAAGAACCCTTATTAATAGCCTCCTATCAGCAATTAGTGGCATGGCGCAATATAAAAAAACGACTTTTTTGTTAGACTCAGTTGGAGAGTCTCTATTTCCAAGCTTTATCAATATCCAAGAAATGCCCTTCTTACAAAAAGGATTAGCCAGTCAAAATTATGATGCAGATGGCATTCCTACAAAAGAGGGTTTTCTAATTAAAGGTGGCGTGTTGCAAACTTATTTACTTTCATCCTACTCAGCCAGAGCACTTAAGTTACAACCAACAGGTCATGCTGGTGGAACATCAAACTTACTTATTTCCAATACTGATATTACATTTAAGCAAATGATAAAAGAGATGCATAGAGGTGTCATTATTAATGAAATGATGGGGCAAGGTGTTAATCCACTAACGGGAGATTACTCACGTGGTGCATCAGGATTTTGGGTAGAAAATGGAGAAATTCAATACCCAATTGATGAATTCACTATTGCTGGAAATTTAAAGAAAATGTATAAAAATATCATATCGATTAGTAATGATATTGATGATAGGAGCGCGACTAAAATAGGTTCTATGTTAATAGAAAACCTAATGATTGCAGGGAACTAACGCATTCGATAGCGGATTTTTCGATAAGTAATATATCCCCCAATAATACACAAACCTATTATGGATAATAATAAAAAACTACAAGGCATCGTAAATATTTTACCCAGAAATACATCCACAAAGGCGACTACCCCTGTAATTAATGACGCCATAATCATTTGATAAAATCCGACCATAGCCGAAGCCGTTCCAATAATTCTTTCAAATGGGGCCAATGCTTTCATAGTCGCTATGGGAATAATAAACGCAATTCCAATGAATACAAAAATAACAGGTCCTAATAATATCCATAAATTAATCTGAAATACCGATACTAAGGTCACAAAAGCGGCTGAACCCAGAACCATGATAAGCATACCCCAAAATAGAATCCAATTATCAGGCAGCTTACCAACCAAAAAACTACATAATGCCGAGCCAATCATGAAAGCAACAACAATACCAAATGCAATGACCAAAAACCAATTTGGGCCTAAATGCATAATGTCTATCACCAATGCTGGCGCTTCGATCAAACAACTGTAAACAATGCCCAAACTTATGCCTAAAATAGAAACATAAACAAGGTATCCAGAGGCTCTAAATAATCCCAAATAATTTAGTATTATTTTTTTAGGATGGAGTGCATGGTGATTTTTTTCTTCTAAGGTTTCAGGAAACATAATGATCACTAAAATCAAGAGCAATAAAGATAATGCTAATAGGACCACAAAATTAATATGCCATGAAAAATGGGATGCAATAAAACTACCAACAATAGGTCCTAAACCTGGTGCAATCGCAAAGGCCAGATTCATCTTAGCAAAAACCTTCCCCTGTTCTTCCTGGCTGAATGAATCACGAACTGCTGCACTGGATATGACAGCACCACAGCTAGCGCCTAACCCCTGAAAGAAACGACCGCATATTAACGAGGTAATGTCAAAGCTAAGTGTGCAGACAAGCGAGCCTGCAACAAATAAAATGGCGCCAACAATCATCACTGGCTTCCTACCGTATCGGTCCGAAACAGGACCATAACCCAGTTGACTAATCGCATAACCAGCAAGATAAGCGGTAATCGTTAATTGAACACTGTTGTAATAGGCATTTAAGCTTTTAGCAATATCTGGCAGAGACGGCGTATAGAGCGTATCACCAAATGGTCCGACAGAAATCATTAACACTAAAATGAATAATGATGGAACAGCTCGTTTCGCAACTGTTTTACTGGTCATTATAATTTTCTCATTAAAATTATCTGGCTATAAGTGTAGCTTATAAATAACCCGCCATCGCTTATATCTTTCAATTATTTAAATAAACTACTGGCTAATTTGTAAGGCAGCCAGAGTACCATTGTTTGTTTGAACATAAACCCGATCACCTGAAACGGTAGCTTGCGAGCTTATACCATCACCACCGACTTTAATGCGTGCAGCATACTGACCATCCCTTTGATTAAAAAAATGGACGTAACCCTCAAAGTCTGCAACAACAATATAATTACCTACAACTGCTGCTGCTGTTACACTTCTACCTTCAAGTACTTTCTGCTCCCAGCGCTGCACACCTGTCGCTTTGTCAAAAGAATAAATATAACTATCTGAATCAGTTACATATAAAGCAGAATAACCAACAGCTACACTGTCATAGGAAGACATTTTTTTCTTCCAAATAATAGCACCATTATTACTATTTACAGCAGCGATATTCCCCTGATAGGTAACTACATAAATTATGCCATCTTCCAAAACTGGCGTTCCAACAATATCTACCATACGGGAAACATCAGAACCACCTTCGGGAACAGCAATAGGCACATCCCATTGTTTTACCCCAGTTTCAACATCAAATGCCCATAATTCACCATTATCCATACCGACATACACATGGCCATTTCCAGAAAGGACAGGACTACCATTTCCTGTTAACATGAGCGGTGGCGAACCCACTGTTTGAGACCAAGCCAAATCCCCTGAAACGTTTTTATAGGCAGATATTTCTCCATTCCAGGTGTTAACAATAATTAAGCCTGGCGCTGCTGCTGGTGCAGCAAATATTGAACTGGGGACATCTATTTGCCACAGCTTGCCACCATTGCGGATATCCAGTTTAACTAAATGCCCATACAATGTACCAATATACACATGTTCATCTGTTACTAGCGGAGTTGCACTTGGCGATACATTTTCCAATTCAGTTGACCAAATTGTTTTACCATTAAAGGCATCAACAGCCATTACATAACCATCATAACTTGCTGTATAAACTATATCGCTATGCAATACTGGTGAGAAATAAATATACTCATCATCAGAACCATCACCAATATTTTTTGTCCATAATTCGCTCGTTTTTAGCGTAGGCGTAAATTCAACCAATTCTGCTGGTGGGATGATATTACTTGTACCTGAACAACCCGTTACTATACCAAGCAAACATATCAGACCAAGCGTGATGATTAATCTCTTCATAAATGTATTCAATCCATTGATGACTATTTATTTTCTTCCGACTACATTCTAGTACAATTTATGGGATGTTATAGGTCTGTCTCTTATACACATCTCCGAGCCCACGAGACAGGCAGAAATCTCG